>NZ_DATIND010000142.1 GCF_035474595.1 Longimicrobium sp. | reverse complement strand
AGCCGCGGAGAGAGGTTTCTCCGCGGCTCCGCGTCTCCGCGTGAGGCCGATCTTCTGTTCGTTGCGCGCGTCAGGCCTGGCTGCGCGCGAAGTACATCAGGCTGCCTTCCTTGATCAGGTTGATGACCTTGGTGCGCTGGTCCATCGGCAGCGCGGGGCAGCCGTTGCTGCGGCCCTGGATCACCGGCTTGTCGTGCACGTAGTCGGCGCCGTGCACCACCACCGCGCGCGTCCGCATCTTCGAGTTGGTGTCCGACAGGCCGTCCAGGCGCAGCGAGAAGCCGTGCTTTCCCTGGTAGGTCTCGGCGGTGCGCACGAAGCCGAGCGAGCTCATGTTGGAGCCCGGCACGTTGCTGAACTTGTGCGCGAACCCGTCGTGCGCCGGCTCCGAGCCCACGCCGTTGGCCATGCGGAACGACTGCACCTGGCCCGTCTGCATGTCGATCACGTGGAAGCGCGGCTCGCTGGAGCGCAGCGAGTAGTCCAGCACGGAGATGTGCCCCGTGTTGCTGAACTTCTCCTTGTGCGCCTGGAAGAAGGCGAGCGCCTCGGCGAGCAGGTTCTGCGGCACCACACGGTCGGGATCGAGATGCGCGAACGGGGTGGCCGCGATCTCGGTGATCCCCACGGCGGCGGCGGGGAACTGCTCCGGCAGCTGCGCGGCGGCGGCCAGGCTCTCGACGGACTCGCCCTCGAGGTCGCCCCCGTCGAGCTGGTCGAGCGGATCGGGAAGGATTTCCATGGTGTTCTCCAGGGGATGAGAGGATCGGGGGATGGGGAGCGGAAGGGAGATAGCCCCGTCCCCGCGCGGGCGGCGGAGACGCGCATCCGCGGGCGGGTGGGGACCGGCCGGGGACGCGCCGGGCGAATCTCAACATGCGTCCAAACGCGCGGCGGCGGAATAGCCATCATCGCATCGTGCGACGGGTCTCGCGGCGTGCTGCCGATCCCCCGCATCGCCCGATCTTCTCCATCCCCCGCCGTCCGGCGAAGCTCTTGCGTTCAGTGCGCGCGGCGGCGTTGAAAACCGCGGAGCGAGAATCTCCGTAGTCCATCAGGCCGCTTCGGGGGTAATCAACACTCTCGCACTTTCGCACCCTCGCACTTTCGCACCCGATCTCGATGGCAACCGGTTGGCGCGAGCTGTTCTTCGGTCCGCAGCCCGAGCGCGCGGGAATGGTGGAGCCCCTGGTTCCGCGGCGGACCTTCGCGGACGTGATCCTTCCGCCCAGCACCCGGCGGCAGCTGGACCAGGCGCTGGTGCAGATCAAGAAGCACGACATGCTGTTCGGCGACTGGGGGCTGGGCGAGCGGCACGACACCGGGCTGGGGCTGGCGTTCAACTTCGCCGGGCCGCCGGGGACCGGGAAGACGATCTGCGCCGAGGCCATCGCCCACGCGCTGGGCAAGCGCCTGCTCGTCGTCCGCTACGCCGAGCTGGAGAGCCAGTGGGCGGGCATGACGTCGAAGAACGTGTCCGCGGTGTTCGAGGCGGCCAAGGAGCAGGACGCGGTGCTCTTCTTCGACGAGGCCGACGCGATCGCCAGCCGCCGCTTCACGCAGATGGACCAGGGGTACCAGCGCGAGGCCAACTCGGTGGTGAACGTGCTGCTGCGCGAGGTGGAGGAGTTCCAGGGGGTGGTGATCTTCGCCACCAACCTGGCGGCCAACTTCGACCCGGCCTTCGAGCGGCGCATTCGCACGCACATCCTGTTCGAGATGCCGGGGCCCGAGGAGCGCGAGAAGATCTGGCGCACCCAGCTCCACGCGCGGAAGACGCCGCTGGCCGAGGACGTGGACTTCCGCGCGCTGGCCGAGCGCTACCCCGGCAGCGGCGGCGACATCAAGAACGCGGTGCTGAAGGCCGCGCAGGCCGCCATCGCCGAGCCCGGCGAGGACGCGGACAAGCGCATCGGCCAGCGGCACTTCGCCGACGCGATGGAGGAGGTGATCGGGGCCAAGCGGGTGATGGACCAGTCGCTCTTCGGCGCCGCCGCGCCCAACCTCCCCCTGCCGTGGAACGGCGACGGCGCCGCGACGCCGGGCGACGAGCTGCGCGACGACGTGTCGGCGCTGGCCGCGCGGCTGGTGGAGGTCGAGGACACCCTCGTGGCCATCCCCGAGGCCCTGCAGCGCCTCGAGGGCCAGCGCGGCGAGGCGCAGCGGCGCATCGAGCAGCTGGTCGCGTCGGCGGAGCAGGACCGCGAGGGCGCGCGCTCCGTCATCGCCCAGCACCAGGCCGCGTGGGAGCGGCGGCTGAACCTGGTCCTCGCCGCCAGCGCCGTCTCCATCGTCCTCGCCGTGATCGCCATCGCCCTCGCGCTGGTGCGATAATCTGAAAAGACGGTTTCACACAAAGCCACGGAGGCGCAGAGAACCGCGAGTGGTTCTCTGCGCCTTCGTGTTCGCGTGCCGCTGCGTACAATCCTTCTTTTGCATCACCAGGAAGCCGGCTTCTCGACAAGGGTACCGTCCGCGAGCTTCACCTGGAGCGGGAACTGGGCTCGCTGGATGTCGCGTTGCGAGATGTTCCAGGAGAAGTCGGTGGCCTGCTCGAGCTCCGTCGTGTGGCGGTTGAACGGAAACGCGACGCCGATCTTCCCGTGCGGAAACAGGCCGCGCGCGGTGCGAACCGCCGGCATCAGATCCGAATCTCCCGACACGATCACGACTGCATCCGCCTCGTCCCTGACGAACGCCTCGACCAGCTTGAGGCCGATGGCCACGTCCGTCTCCTTCTCCTCATGGCGTTTGTACCTGTGCTTGCACGCCGGGCAGACGAAGTCCTTCACCTTGAACTTGGAGAGGACGACCGAAACACCCGTGCTTTCCAGGGCCGAGATATACGTCGCGTGGCGATTCACGACCCCCCGGTCGGTTCCGGTCAGGTGGGTCGCTAGTGCCGAGAAGTAGTAGATGCCGCCCAGTTCGACTCGCCCGCCGCCGAGCTTCCCGCGGATGGCGCTCAAATACCCGGTCAGCAGCTTGTCGAGGTCGAGCCATTTCACGCGTTGGCCACTGATCTGCTCCACCTGGCGCAGGGAGTGGTAGACGTTGAAGCCATCGACAAGAAAGCTGATCCTCTTGTTCATTGGCGCTCCCGCGAGAGAAAAAAAAACCCCTGGTCCGCAGACCAGGGGGGCCCGAGGTTCTACCCTCGGGGATGATGCACATCAAGGTTACGCAACGTAACCTGATCCGTCAAGTGCCTGAAGTGTGCGTCTGGAGGAGCAGAGAGCCGGGAGTCGTTCTCTGCCCCTCTGGTGCTCTGCGTAAAACCTGTCTTTCCGTTCTCACGGCATGGTGGGGGGTCGCCCCACGGCGAGCGTGCACAATCGACGACGCGCATTTCCGTGGTGGCCCGACAGAGCGCGGCGCGGCGGACGCGCATCTTGGTTCACGAGCGGAGGGATGCGCCTCCCGCGGATGGAAACGCAGCGACCCGGAGCCGTCCGCCATGACCACCTTGGCCGCCGCCCCTTGGATTATCCCCACGATGATTCCCGGCCGACACCGCGCCGCGCGGTGGACGAAGTTCTGGCGCGGTGAGGGCCTCCGGAGCACCTTGCGGAGAGAGGCGGGTCCGTCCGGCCACATCAGGAAGCGGAGGTGGGCGATGAAGGGATGGCGCTGGATGGCGGGCGCGGCGCTGGCGATGGGGATCGCGGCGTGCGCGCCGGCGCGGGAGCCGCGGGTGCCGGTGAGCATCAGCCCGGCGGACCTGTCGCGGCTGGGCGGCGAGTGGACGGGCGAGTACAGCAGCCCGGCGACCGGGCGCAGCGGGAGCATCGTCTTCCACCTGACCGCCACCGCCGACTCTGCGCACGGCGACGTGGTCATGGTGCCGCGCGGCACGGGCGCGCCGCTGCGCCGCGCCGTCTACACCGGCCAGCCCGGGACGCAGCCGGTGCAGCCGCAGGAGCTGACCATCCGCTTCGCGCGCTTCCAGGGCGAGCGGGTGACGGGGATGAGGGACCCGTACACCGATCCCGACTGCCACTGCCCGGTGAGCACCACGTTCGAGGGGACGGTGGCGGGGAACCGGATCGAGGGCACCTTCACCACCCGCGGCTCCCCTTCGGGCGATCCGGTGACGGGCACGTGGCGGGTGGAGCGCAGGCAGTAACGCAGCCAATCCAGCGCGCGTCCGCGGCATCCGCGCCGCCCTCTCCCCGCGCCTTAGAGCGCTCGCCCTCTCCCGTACCGGGCGAGGGGGGCTGCCACGCCATCGGCGCGGCCTGCAACCTCTGGTCGCGCCGATAGTTCCACGTGTCGGTGATGGTGTGGAAGCTACCTCTCCCGGTACGGGAGAGGTGGACGGCCTCGGCCGGCCGGAGAGGGCGCGATGCCGGCGGAAGCGCTAAGAAGCTCGTCTCGCCTCCTCCATCCACACAGACGAAACCGGCGCCCCGCTGCGATGCGGAGGCGCCGGTTCATCGTCACGCCGTACTTCCGTACTTCCGTACTTTCGTACTCTCGTGCTCTCGTACTTTCCCCTACTTCGTCACTCCCCGTACGGTACCCAGATGTTCTTCACGTTCGTGGCCTGGCGCAGGAACTCGGCGCCCTCGCCCTGCGCGGGGTCGAACCAGTCGCGCGGGCGGCCGTAGCCCACGAAGGTGCGCTTCATGTTGCCGGCCGAGAGGCGCTCCACCATCTCGCTCCCCTCCGCCCCGCCGAAGTACCACATCGCGTCCACGTCGTCGTGCGCGGCCAGCGTCTGCGCCAGTTCGTCGCGCTTGCCGGTGACGATGTTCACCACGCCGCCGGGGACATCGCTGGTGTCCAGCACCTGGTAGAAGTCCGTCGCCGCCAGCGGCCAGCGCTCGCTGGGGATGACCACGACGGAGTTCCCCATCGCGATGGCCGGTGCCACGAGCGAGACGAAGCCCAGCAGCGGCGCCTCGTCCGGGCAGGCGGCGCCGATCACGCCGATGGGCTCCTTCATCGCAAGCGTAACCATGCGCACGGGGGTGGCGTGCACGTCGCCGTCGTACTTGTCGGCCCACGCGGCGTAGACGTACAGGCGGCGGATGGTGGCGTCCACCTCGCGCGCGGCGCCGGCCTCGTCGCCGGTGAGCGTGGCGATGCGGCGGGCGAACTCGTCGGTGCGGGCGGCCAGGTTCTCGGCCAGGTAGTAGAGCACCTGCGCGCGGTTGTGCCCGGTCTGCTTCCCCCACCCCGCGGCCTTGTGCGCCGCCTCCACCGCGTTGCGCACGTCCTTGCGGTTCCCCAGGCCGACTTCCGCGATCAGCCGCCCGCCCGCGCCGTGCACCGGCATCGAGTAGCCGCTGTCCGGCCGCGCCTGCTTCCCGCCCACGTACAGCTTCGCGGTCCGGTCGATCGGCGGCAGCGTGGGCCCCTTTGTCTTCGCGGCCGCATCCGCCTTCGCCGCCTTGGTCTTCGTCTGCTGGGAAGCATCGCCCTTCGCCTTCCCCATCTCCTTCTCCCACTTCGCCTTCACGTACTCGTACAGCCCCTCGCGGCCGCCCTCGCGCCCGTAGCCGCTCTCGCGGTAGCCGCCGAAGCCGCTGGCGGCGTCGAACACGTTGGTGCTGTTCACCCACACCGTTCCCGCCTTCACCTTGGGGGCGATGTCGAGCGCCAGGTTGATGTTCTCCGTCCACACGCTGGCGGCTAGCCCGTACGGCGTGTTGTTGGCCAGCTCCACCGCCTCGCCCGGCGTGCGGAAGGTCATGGACACGACCACGGGGCCGAAGATCTCCACCTGCGCGATGGTGGACGACGGCGAGACGTCGGTGAAGAGCGTGGGCGGGAAGAAGCACCCCTCCTGCGGGCAGCTCCACGACGGCTGCCACATGGTGGCGCCCTCCTCCACGCCCTGCTGCACCAGCTGCTGGATCTTCTGCAGCTGCACGGGCGCCACGATGGCGCCGATGTCCACCGACTTGTCCAGCGGGTCGCCCACGCGCAGCGTCTCCATCCGCGCGCGCAGCTTCTCCGTGAGCTTCCGGGAGATGCCCTCCTGCGCCAGGATGCGGCTTCCCGCGCAGCACACCTGCCCCTGGTTGAACCAGATCGCGTCGACCACGCCCTCGACCACCGAGTCGATGTCCGCGTCGTCGAACACGATGAAGGGGCTCTTCCCGCCCAGCTCCAGCGACAGCTTCTTCCCGCTCCCCGCCGTCGCCACGCGGATGATGCGGCCGACCTCGGTGGAGCCGGTGAAGGCGACCTTGTCCACGTCGGGGTGCTCCACCAGCAGCGCCCCCGTGCGCCCGTCGCCGGTGATGATGTTGACCACGCCCGGCGGCAGCCCCGCCTCGTCGCAGATCTCGGCGAAGAGGATGGCGGTCAGCGGCGTGAACTCGGCGGGCTTCAGCACCACCGTGTTCCCCATCGCCAGCGCGGGGGCGATCTTCCAGCTCAGCATCAGGAGCGGGAAGTTCCAGGGGATGATCTGGCCGACGACGCCGAGCGCTCCGCAGTCGCGCAGCTCGGGGTCGGTCTCCATCAGCTGCGCCCACCCGGCGTGGTGGTAGAAATGCCGGGCCACCAGGGGGATGTCGATGTCGCGCGACTCGCGGATGGGCTTGCCGTTGTCCATCGACTCGAGCACGGCGAAGAGGCGCGAATGCTTCTGCACCTGCCGGGCGATGGCGTACAGGTAGCGCGCGCGCCCGTGCCCGCCCAGCGCCTGCCACCCCTCCAGCGCCCCGCGCGCGGCGGCGACCGCCGCGTCTACGTCCGCCTTACCCGCCTGCGCGACGCGGGCGAGCGGCTTGTTGTTCGCGGGGTTCACGGTGTCGAAGTACTCGCCCTCGCCCGGCCCGCGCCACTCGCCGCCGATGTACATCCGCGTGGTGCGGTCGTGGTCGTCGAGCCAGCGCGTGGCGGGCGATGCGCTCTCGGGCGCGGGCCCGTACTCCAGCGTCTCGAAGATCTCGGCGATGCTCATCTGCGTGCGTCCTGTGTGCTGCCCTGGGGCGATGGGTCGGTAGCGCGTAAGTATACACGCCGCAGCGGTCCCGCGCACGCCGAGGGGACAGGAGACAGGGGATAGGGACGGGGGAGGGGGGATGGGGGATGGGACGAGCTTCGTGGCGCGCCCGCGGCGCCGCGCCCTCTCCGGCCGGCCGAGGCCGTCCACCTCTCCCGTACCGGGAGAGGTAGCCATCCGGCATCACCCGGTACGGGAGAGGGCGAGCGCTCTCAGGCGCGGGGAGAGGGCGCGAGGCGTCGGGCGCGCGCCGTCGCCGGACAAACGTCATCTGGAACCCGCGTGCACGGGGCGCCGTACCGCCATACATTGGTCGCCGTACGTTTCAGGGTGGACACCGGAGAAGGCCGTTGAGCGAACCGAATCCCCAGGCGCGGACCGTTCCCAGCCACGACGGGCCCATGGTGCTGGCCCCCAAGCCTCCCGAGGCCGAGTACGGCTACGTGGAGCAGCAGGGCCACGCCTGCACGCGCGAGGAGCTGATCGCCCGCATCCGCGAGGGGCGCCCCACGCCGTACGTGTGGACGCCGGAGACGGAAGGCGTCGTCCACGTGTGGGCGGTGCCGTACCTGTTCGAGGCGTACCGCGAGCGCGGCAAGTCCAAGGCGCGCAACACCGCGCTCTTCTGGGCGCTGGTGAGCGCGGCGCTGCTGTCGTACGCCTTCGCGTCGCACAACTTCCGCTTCACCAACGGCTTCGTCATCGGCGGGTTCGCGGCCGCCGCGCTGTCGTTCTACTCGTGGCTGGAGTTCGGGCGCTTCCGGCGGCTCACCACCGGCCGCCTCTCCACGCAGGTGAAGGAGGTGCGCGAGCGTCTTCCCCCGCGCCGCGGGCCCGCGCGCTACACGCAGGCGCTGGCCGCCGGCATCGCCGCGGTGATGCTGGTGCAGGCGCTCGGCTCGCTCTGGCAGGGGAACGGCATCCACATCCCCATCCTCCCCGGGCTGATCCAGAACCAGCCCAGCATCGAGGCGGCGGGGATCGTGATGGAGCGCATCCTGGACCATCACGAGTACTGGCGGCTGCTCTCCGGCGCCTTCCTGCACGACGGGCTGCTGCACTTCGGGATGAACACCATGGCGCTGCTGGCCATCGGCCGCTTCCTGGAGGCGTTCGCCCACCGCGCCTACGTTCCCATCGTCTTCCTGCTCACCGCGCTGGCGGCCAGCTACACCAGCTACTTCTGGTCGCCCGTCACCCACGTGGACGCGTCGGTCGGGGCGTCGGGGGGGATCCTGGGGCTGTTCGGGTTCCTGGCCGTGCTCGCCCGCGTGCGGCGCGACGTGATGCCGCCCGGGTTCGGCCGCGCCATCCTGGCCGACATCAGCGTGATCGCGGCGATGGGGATCTTCGGATGGGGATACATCGACAACTCGGCGCACGCGGGGGGATTCATCTCCGGCGCGCTGCTGGGGTGGCTGATGATCCCGCGCGTCCGCGGCGGCAGGACCACGCCGTACTGGGAGCCGTCGCGCCCCATCCGCATCATCGGCGACGTGTCGCTCGGCATCCTCCTGCTGGCCGCGCTGGCGACGATCGGGCTGCTGGTGTGGCGGATCTTTCTCTATCCGCATGGATGAGATCGGAAGAAGTCCTAAGTCCTAAGTCCTAAGTCCTAAGTCCTGAGTTGAAGATCGATGTGACGGTGGAACGGCGGGGTGAGAAGGGGAAAGCCCTCCCGCGTCGACGGGTCGCGGCGCGTCGGGCAAACTCCTGACGATGGCGTCGGGAGAAGCACGGAATAGCGTATTGCAATCGCCAAAACTCTGGACGAGGACGATCCCGGCGTTTAGGATGTGACCTTCGTGAGCGCCCGCGCGTCCACCCAGTCGCATGCGGGGTGACAAAACATCTGGCGTCGCGCCGGCCGCATCCCTGGCTTGGCCGTCCGTGCGCGGAGACAGGTCCGCGCTCCCGCCGGCATCTTCATCCCGACCCGTCTTTCCCCACCTTTCGAGCTCCATCCGAACAACCGTGCGTAGATCTCCTGCGTCCTAAGTCCTGAGTCCTAAGCCCCAAGTGGGGAGTTCCGGAGCGAGTTGAAACCAGTGCGCGCGCTGAGTTCTCCCCTCTTCTCCTGCTGTCGAGAGAGAAGGGGGGCCGGAGGGGATGAGGGCCAGCCCGGCGCGAAGCGCCCCCGCAGATGCCGCGGCCACGAAGATCCCCCACTCAGCACTCAGCACTCAGCACTCAGCACTCAGCACTCAGCACTCAGCACTCAGCACTCAGCACTCAGCACTCAGCACTTAGGACTTAGGACTTAGGACTTCTGTTCTTCGCCGTCCGATTTCCCCGGAGCCAACCATGACCCACCGCCATCTCGCCGCCGCCGCGGTGCTCGCGCTGGCCGCCGCGGCGCCGCTCGCCGCCCAGGACGAGCCCGGCCGCGCGGTGCGCCCGCGCACCACCTACGAGGACCTGCAGATGTTCAGCCAGGTCCTGAACCAGATCCGGGTGAACCACCCCGACAGCATCGACACCCACGAGCTGTTCATGGCGGCCATCCAGGGAATGGTGCACGCCGCCGACCCGCACTCGTTCGTCATCCAGGGCGCGCGGCTGTCGCCGGAGAAGCAGCGCGACTACCGGGAAGGGCGCATGTACCCCATCCCCATCGACTTCCGCTTCGTGGGCGACCAGCCGGTGGTGGCCAGCGTCAGCGCGGGATCGGAGGCCGCGCGGCAGGACATCCTCCCCGGCGACGTGCTGGTCTCCATCGACGGGCGCGCGGTGCAGGCCGAGAGCCCGTTCGAGCTCGAGGTCACCCTGGCCGGCGCGCGCGGGAGCACCGCGCGGCTCCGCTTCGAGCGCGAGCGGGTGGACGGGTCGACCGTGGAGCTGGACCGCGTGGTGAAGCGCGAGAAGGTGGAAGAGGGCACCGCCGTGCCCGCCGCGTTCATGCTGGACGCGACGACCGGCTACGTGCGCGTGACCACCTTCGCCAACCAGAAGGCGGCCGACGACATGCACGCCGCGCTGGGGCAGCTGGAGCGCCAGGGGATGCAGCGCCTGGTGCTGGACCTGCGCGACAACGGCGGCGGGATGGTGGACGAGGCGGCCCGCGTGGCCAGCGAGTTCCTCCCCTCCGGCGCCGTCATCTACAGCTCCGCCGGCCGCAAGCCCGAGATCGCGAAGACGCAGCGCGTCACCCACTCGTTCCTGAGCCCCGGCGGCCGCCAGTACCCGGTGGTCGTGCTGGTGGACGGGGGGACGGCCAGCGCGTCGGAGATCGTGGCCGGCGCGCTGCAGGACCACGACCGCGCCCTCGTCGTCGGCCGGCCGACGTTCGGCAAGTCGCTGCTGATGCAGGGCTTTCCGATGACCGACGGCTCCATCATCGAGTTGGTGATCGGGCACGTGAGCACGCCCTGTGGCCGCGTGATCCAGCGCCAGTACCGCGGGATGGCGCGCGGCGAGTACTTCCGCCTGGCCCACGCCGCGCGCGACACGGCGGGGCGCCCCAGCTGCCGCACCGACCACGGGCGCACCGTCTACGGCGGCGGCGGCATCTACCCCGACGTGGTGCTGGAGCCGCAGGACGGCGCCCCCGTCTGGCTCGCGCGGCTGGGCGAGGAAGAGGTGATCACCCGCTGGATGAACGCGTGGCTGGCCGCGCACCCCGACGGGCTGGGGACGGTGGAGGCGCTCGCCGGCAACCCGGTCCTCCCCGCCGGGGCGCTGGCCGACTTCCGCGCCTTCGCGCAGCGCAACGGCCACCGCGTGCCCGAGGGCGCGGAGGTCGACGCGCGGCTGCAGCACGAGCTCGTCCCCGCGCTGGCGGGGACGAAGTGGGGCGCGGCGGGCTACTATCGCCTCTCCGCCGTCCTGGACCCGCAGGTGCGGCAGGGCGTCGCCCAGTTCCCGCGCGCCACGCAGATCCTGGCCGGGCAGTAAGCCCCATCATTCCCCACGGCCCGGCGCATCTTCGCCGCCGGGCCGCCGCAGCCCCTTCATCTCCCCGCTTTTGAAATGACGATTCGACTCCGCGCCCTCGGGCTGGCCGCGCTGCTGGCCGCCGCAGCCCATCCCGCCGCCGCGCAGAGCGGCCCGCGCCGCCCCGCGCTCCCCGCCGGCGCCGACAGCAACGACGCGCGCGCCTGGTATCGCCTGGGCATCTCGCGGCTGGGCGACGACCCGCGCGCGGCGGCCGACGCGTTCAGGTGGGCGTCGCGGCTGGACCCGCACTGGGCCGACCCGCTGTACGCGCGCCGCGCCGCGCTGCTGATGGCCAACCGCACCGTGCTGCTGGGCTACTACAGCGGCTCGGAGACCGCGTGGCGCCAGGCCCAGCCGGCCGACTCGCTGGCCGCGCACGCGCTGGAGATGGACCCGTTCCTGAACCGCAACCTCGAGGGCGAGCTGGCGCGCGCCTTCCTGAACGCCGCCATCGAGCGCGACACCCGCGGCGGCGAGACGCGCGACCAGCTGACCGAGGTCGAGCGCGCGCACCTGTCCGCCCTCATCCTGGCCAACCAGACGCCCGCCACGCGCGCCTGGCTGGCCGCCGCCGACGGCGACCTGGACGAGGCGCTGCGCTTCTACGACCAGGCCATCCACGACGCGCGCTACAAGAGCGACCTGTACGCCGACAAGGGGCGCGTCCTGGCATTGCGCGGCGACCTGGCGGGGGCGCTCTCGGCGCTCCAGTCGGCCGTGGCCGCGCGCGCGGCCGAGCAGAACCGGCGGCTGGTCTTCCTCTACCAGTCCAAGGCGCAGTACCAGGCCACCGTGGCCGCGCTGCACGAGCGGCTGGGGCATGCGGACTCGGCGCGCGCGGCGTACGGCGCGGCGCTGCAGGAGGACCTGTCGTTCGCCTACGCGCACGCGCACCTGGCCGCGCTCTCGCTGGCCGCGGGCGACACCGCCGGCGCGCTGGGCGAGTTCGCGCTGGCGGTGCAGATCCGCCCCGGCGACCCCGGCCTGCGTGTGGACGCCGCCACCATCCTGGCCGCCACCGGCCACGTGGAGGAGGCGGTAGAGCACCTGAAGAAGGCCGTGGAGCTCGACCCCGCGTACGCCGACCCGTACGTGATGCTGGGGCGCCTGCACGACGCCAGCAGCCTGACCGCCGACGCGCTGCGCTACTACGAGGCCTTCCTGGCGCACGCCGCCCGCACCAACCCGCAGTACGAGTGGGCGCAGCAGCGCATCGCCCAGCTCCGCGCGGCGCCGTGAGCGGATGAACGGATGAGCCGCTGAACGGCGGAACTGCGGGGTTCGGGCGTGTCTGGCGCACGTCCTCAGCCTCGCGCCGCCCTCACCCCGCGCCGGAGGGCGCGACCCTCTCCCGTCCCGGGAGAGGGTGGCTATCCAGCATCCTCGCGCTTTCCGAACCTCCCTCGCACGGATGCGTGAGCGGGCCTCAGCCGGGTGGGCACGATGCTCGTCGTCCTGGCGCGGATGCCATCCAGCTACCTCTCCCGGTACGGGAGAGGTAGACGGCCTGAGCCGGCCGGAGAGGGCGCGATGCGTCGGGAACGCGGCTCACCGCATCAAACCCCCTCCACCGCCACCCTCCAGATCCGCACCGTGCTCGTCGCGCCGGTGACGGGATCGCTCGTCTCCCTGCGCACGTCGATCTCGTCCACGGCCCAGTCCATCTCCTCCATCAGGTCGCGGAACTCGCCGAAGTACACGCGGCCAGGGTCCGCCAGCAGCGCGCGCCCGCCCTCCGCCAGGATGCGCGGGAGGAGCACCGACAGCGCCTCGGCGTTGCGCTGCTCGTACAGCACGTCGGCGGCGACGACCAGCTCCCACCGCTCGCCCGGGGGCGGGTGGCGCCAGTCCAGCATGGCGGTGCGCAGCGGGGGCAGGCCGTTGCGCACGGCGTTCGCCCCGGCGAAGCGGAGCGCGTCGGCGTAGTAGTCCGTCGCCAGCGGGTCGGCGCCCTGCGAGCGCAGGGCCAGCGAGGGGAGCGCGACGCCGCACCCCAGCTCCACGATGCGCCGCTCGGGCGGGGGACGGTCGAGCAGGTGGCGGGTGAGGCCGCGCGCGCTGGGCCACAGGTCCGCCCAGTACGGCAGCCGCTCGTCCGCCTCGAACTCGGCCTCGTCGATCAGCTCGTCCGCCGCGCGGGGGAGGAGGACGTCCACCTCGAACGTCGCGTGCGCGAACCGCTCGACCCGCGTGTCGAACTCCGCCCGCAGCGCCGCCTCCAATCCCCCGCCCCCGGTCCGTTCCGGCTCCATCCGCGCCTTTCCGCTTGCCCGTGCCCCGCGCCGCCCGGTAACTTTCCCGGCGGCAATCCCGCCGCCCACGCTCTCGCCCGCGCGGCGGCCCGTCAACCCCCCGCCCGCTCCCGCGCCACCCCAGTCCGATGCAACCGCGGCGGCCGTTCGAGCGCCGGATCCGGCGCGCGCTGATCCTCTTCTCCCTGGTCCCCACGCTGCTGATGCTGGCGGCGGGGGCGTACGCCGTGTGGCGCGCGGTGGCGCTCGCCGACCCCGCCGGCGCGTGGGACCGCGTGGCCGCCAGCGGCAGCGAGCTCATCCGCCGCGCCGAGGCCTCGGGCGACCCCGAGCTGGCGCGCGCCGCCCGCGTCCACCGCGGCGAGCTGGGCGATTCGGTGACGCACGCGCGGCGGTGGGAGTACCTGCTGCGCCGCGCGCTGGTCCTCATCCCCGTCGCCGCGCTCCTCGCCGCCGCGCTGCTCTTCGCGCTCGCCGTCCGCTTCTCGCGCCGGATGGGGCGCCGCCTTTCGCGCCCGGTGGAGGAGCTGGCCGGGTGGGCGGGGCTGGTCGCGCGCGGCGAGGCGCTCCCGCCCGCGAAGGGCGACGAGGCGCGGATGGGCGAGTTCGGCATCCTCCGCACCGCCTTCCGCGACATGGCCGCCGAGCTGGCCGAGAGCCGCGCCCGCGAGCTGGAGGCCGAGCGGATGCGCACGTGGATCGGGATGGCGCGCCGCGTGGCGCACGAGCTGAAGAACCCGCTGACGCCCATGCGCCTGGCCGTGCGCACGCTGCACCGCGCGGGGACGGAAACGGAGCCCGGCCGCGAGGCGCTGGAGGTGATCGAGGCGGAGAGCGGAAGGCTGGAGGAGCTGGCGCGGGCGTTCGCGCAGCTGGGGCGGCTGCCGGAGGGCCCGGCGGCCGAGGTGGACCTGCGGGAGATGCTGGAATACCTGCTGCGGAGCCACCTTCCGGCCGGCGTGACCTCGCGGCTGCGGATCCCGATGGGGCTCCCCTCCGTCCGCGGCCACCCGGACGCGCTCTCCCGCGCCTTCGCCAACCTGCTGCTGAACGCCGCCGACGCGGTGGACGGCACCGGCGCCATCGAGGTGGTGGCGCGCGCGGCCAACGGCTTCGTGGAGGTGCGCGTGCTGGACAGCGGCCCCGGCATCCCGGCGGAGCACGTGGAGCGCATCTGGGAGCCGGACTTCACCACCAAGTCGCGCGGCACGGGCCTTGGCCTGGCGCTCGTCCGCCAGACGGTGCAGGCGCACGGCGGCAAGGTCGCCGCCCGCAACCGCCCCGAAGGCGGCGCCGAGTTCCGCGTGCTGCTGCCGGTGGAGCCGCTCGCCGCCGCACTCCCCACGCAGGGCTGAGATGATCCCAGGCGCTCCCTATGGCCTGAACCCGAGCGAACGCCGGCTCGCCAGCCATCCCGCGTAGTCCATCTGCAGCTTCACGGACCCGGGCACGCCGCGGTCGATGTCGGTAAGCGGCGAGGGGCGATAGACCTTCGCCACGTATGGCGGACGATTGCCGGCGATGAACTCGGCGATGCGCCCCCGCGTGTTCACGAAGTTGCGGGCAAGCTCCTCCGCCTTCGCCATCCCGCCCACCAGGCAGAACATCCCGGCGCCGGAGAGCATCACCGCGGCCAGCTCGAACGGATCGCGCGTGATCACCCGGTCCGCGCTCAGCACCAGCCATCCGCGCGCGGCGACCTCGGGAAGCCACGTCGTGTCGGGCTCGTTCTGCGCGAAATGGTCGTCGTGGATGTGCACCGTCAACCCCGCGGAGCGCAGGTACTCGGGGAAGTCGTACCGCCCCAGGTTGCGGTCCGCGAAGAACTCCACCGCCGTCAGGCCGCTTTTTCGAAGACGATCGCGTCTTCGATCATCGCGCGGTCGATGCCGTAGTCGTGTGCCAGGTGCTCGATGCTCTCGCCGGCATCCACGCGCTGCGCGAGGATGGAGGTGGTGATCCCCGACCCGGTGACCACCGGCCGCCCGAACGAGACGCTGGGGTCGATCACCACGGAGCGGACGTCGGACTCGTCTCGCCCGGTGAGGAACGGATAGAGGCGGATGGGGATGTGCCGGTCGTCGCGCTCCACGCGGCGGAGATACGCCTCCAGCACCCGGCGCATGGCGAACTGCCCGGAGCGGCTGAGGTTGATCAGCTGGCCGTAGTGCTCCAGGAAGATCTCTCCCGCGCTGGTGAGCAGCGCGTCGCTCAGCAGCACGTGGGGGATGCCGAGCACCTTGCCCGCGTGGTCCAGCGCCGGGCGCACGGCGCGGATGGGAACGCCGTACTGCGTCCGCAGCGCGCGGAGCACGTGCGCTTCGACCAGGTTGAGGAACGAGAGGCGGCCGGTCTGCGCGTCCGCGGGCGAGAGGAGCGGCTTGAACGAGCCGGGTCCACCCTGCTGCCGCGGGTACGTGCGTCCCGCGAACCAGGAACGCAGCGTCGCGGACGGCACGTGCAGATACCGCGCGGCATCCGCGACCGAGTACGCCGGCAGCTCGCGCGGATCGCGTCCGTTGTAGAGGGAAGAGCGGCGCATGCGCATCCGGAATGCGGGAATGGACGAAACGCACCGTATTATGAGGCACTTGGCGTAATCCGGGTAGCCCGCCCGATCGGTGGGTGATGGCCGGTCTGGTGAAACCCTGCCTCGTCACCGGCGTAGAACGCCCCATCTGCCGCACCGCTGACGGTCTTCCTCCCTCCCCCGCTCCCACGTGTCCGCCACGGTCCTGATCGTCGACGACGAGCCGAACATCCGGCGCATGCTGGGCGCCCTGCTGCGCGCGGAAGGCTTCCGCACGCGCGAGGCGGCGGGCGGGCGCGCCGCGCTCGCCGAGGTGCAGGCCGAGGAGCCCGACGCCGTGCTCATGGACCTGTACATGGACGGCGGCGGGGGATTGGAGGCGCTGCCGAAGCTGCTCGAGGCCGCGCCCGCGCTCCCCGTGGTGATGATGAGCGGGCGGGCGACGCTGAGCGACGCGGTGAAGGCCACGCAGCTCGGCGCCTTCCACTTCATCGAGAAGCCGCTCACCCCCGAGGCCGTTCTCCTCACCCTGCGCTCCGCGCTGGAGCTGCGGACGCAGCGCGAGCTGAACCGGGCGCTGCGCGCCGAACTGGGCGACGGCGAGGAGATGGTGGGCCGCAGCGGTGCGATCGAGCAGGTGCGCGAGATGATCCGCCGCATCGCGCCCACCGACGCGCGCGTGCTGATCACCGGCGAGAGCGGGACGGGAAAGGAGGTCGCCGCCAACCTGATCCACGCGCACTCGAAGCGGGCCAAGGGGCCGTACGTGCGCCTGAACTGCGCCGCCATCCCGCGCGACCTGGTGGAGAGCGAGATGTTCGGCCACGAGAAGGGCGCCTTCACCGGTGCCACCGAGCGGCGGCGAGGGCGCTTCGAGCTGGCCAGCGGGGGGACGATGTTCCTGGACGAGATCGGCGACCTCTCCCCCGCGGCGCAGGCCAAGCTCCTGCGCGCGCTGGAGGCGGGGCAGATCGAGCGCGTGGGCGGCGGCGAGCCGGTGAAGGTGGACGTGCGCGTCCTCGCGGCGACGAACAAGGACCTCCGCGCCGAGGTCGCCGCCGGGCGCTTCCGCGAGGACCTGTACTTCCGCCTGCACGTCATCCCCCTGCACCTGCCGCCGCTGCGCGAGCGCCGCGACGACATCCCCCTGCTCGTGGCCCACTTCCTGGACCGCAGCCGCGCACGCAACGGGCTGCGGCCGCCGCGCCTCTCCGCCACCGCCGTGGACGCGCTGGCGCGGCACGCGTGGCCCGGCAACGTGCGCGAGCTGGCCAACATCCTGGAGCGCCTCTCCATCCTGCACGCCGGCACCGACGTGGGCGCGGCGGAGATCCGCGGGCTGCTCGCGGCCGACGGCGCGGTGTCCAACGACGAGCCCGTGGCGTATCGTGAAGACGACGAGCGCACGCTCTCCGACCGGCTGGACGACTTCGAGCGCACCCTGCTGAGCGGCGCCCTCGACGCGGCGGACGGCAGCGTGGCCGAGGCCGCCCGCCGCCTCCGCACCGACCGCGCGAACCTCTACCGCCGCATGCGCCGCTTGGGCATCGACCGGTAAGTCGTTTTGGGAGACGGAGATCAGGACAGGGATGAAGGTGAGGTCGGGATCATCCCCCCACGACCTCGGATGCATCGCATCCGGAGGTCACGCCGGCGCGTCACTCCGACACGTCCGATGCGGGGACATGAATCGCCCCGAATCTCCAAATCGTTTGCTTGCAGGATGATGCGGCAGATCCGCGACCAGGCATGGCGCCTGCCTTCGATCCTGATGCCCATCCCGCATCCGCTGCATCGTCCCGCCCCTGGAGGAACCATGCGCAGGCACGCCCTCGCCGTCCTGCTCGCCCTGATCGCCCCGCCCGCGCTGGCCGTGCGCGCCGCCGCGCAGGAAACGCGCGCGCAGCTTCCGCCCGACGCCGCGCGCCGCATCGTAGAGTTCTACAACGACCCGCGCACCGTCCACTTCGCGGGCGAGTGGCGGATCGCGCCGGGGAGCAGCGTCGCCGGGAACGTCGCGGTGCTCGACGGCAATCTCACCGTGGCCGGGCGCATCGAGGGCGACGTGGTGGTGATCAACGGCGACGCCACGCTCGCCGACGGCGGCTCCGTCACCGGGAGCCTGACGGTGGTCGGCGGCGCCATCCACCGCGAAAGCACCGCGGAGCTCGGCGGCCAGGCGATCGCCTACGCCGAGCACCTGGACTACCTGCGCCGCGGTGGCCGCATCTACGCCGACATCGGTGGCGCCATCGACGCGCCGCCCCCCGACACCGCCGCGCGCGTGGCCGCCGCGGAGCCCGACACCGTGCGCGACGCCGAGCGCCCGTGGAGCGAGGACACCGCCGCGGCGGGGCGCACCGAGCGCCAGCGCGAGCACGACGACTGGGACGAGGGGGGATGGTCCGCGGTGCGCCGGGGCCGCAGCGGGCAGGGGCGCGCGGACTTCATCGTGGCCACGGGGCAGAGCTACAACCGCGTGGAAGGGCTCCCCATCACCTTCGGGCCGCTGCTGGAGACCGGCGGCCACAACCCGCTGCGGCTGCGGGCGATGGGGATCTTCCGCACCGAGGCCGGGCCGGAGCTGGGGCCCGGGCGCTGGGGCTACGAGGCGCGGCTGGAGCAGTTCATCGGCGGGCGGCGCGAGCTCCGCGTGGGCGGCGGCGTCTTCCGGCGCATCGACCCCATCGAGGACTGGCACCTGAGCAAGCTGGAGAACGGCCTCTCCACCTTCTTCCTGCACCGCGACTACCGCGACCACTTCGAGCGCGAGGGGTGGACGGCGTACGCCATGGTCACGCCGCGCGCCTTCCCGGCGCAGGCGTCGCTCGGCTTCCGCAGCGAGCGGGAGCGCAGCGAGCCGGCCGGAAGCCCGTTCACCCTCTTCAACAACAACGACCCGTGGCGCGCGCAGCCACTGGCCGCACAGGGGCGCCTGAGCTCGCTCGTGCTGAACGGGATGATCGACACGCGCAGCAGCGCCGTGGACCCGTCCAGCGGCTGGTACGTGAGCGGCGAGGTGGAGCAGGGGCTCGGCTCGTCGCTCCGCCAGCCCGACTGGCAGCCGGTGAACGGGAGCGACGTCTCGCCCCCCGCACCCGTCATCCTCCCCGGCGCGGAGTACGGCGCCTTCACGTCGGGAACGATCGACGTGCGGCGCTACAACCGCATCGGCCCCTGGTCGCGGCTGAACTTCCGCGTCACCGCGGGCGGATCGATGGACGGCTCGCCGCTCCCGCCGCAGCGCCAGCACGCGCTGGGCGGCGAGGGGTCGCTCCCCGGCTTCGCGCTGTTCTCGGTGGACTGCGGCGCGCGCCGCTTCGAGGTCCGCCGCGCCGACGAGGTGGCGCGCGCCGCGGGCGGGACGAGGGCGGTGCCCAGCTACTTCCTGAACTACGGGTGCGACCGCTTCGCCCTGTTCCAGGCCGAGTACCGCGGCGAGCTGAGCCTGCACCTGCGCTGGAACGGCGACGACGAGGACGCGGGCGAGACCGAAAGCTGGCCGCGCTCCCTGCGCCACGGGCTGAACACCGACTTCGGCTGGGTGCTCTTCGCCGACGCGGGGCACGGCTGGGCGCTGGGCGACCGGCTGGTGGACACCCGGACGTCGGTGGACGTGGGCGCCGGCGTGCTGCTGGGGCGGCTGGGCGTGTACGGCGCCGTGCCGGTGAGCACTGGGGGAAGCTTCAACCTGTTCATCCGCCTGAGCCCCAGGATTTGAAGCCGCTGCGCCGCATCGCCCTCGCGCTGCTGGGCGCCGCGCTGCTGGCGGCGCCGGCGCGCGCGCAGGACCGGCCGGTCACGCTCGCCGTGGCCGGCGCCGCGGGCGAGTGGCGCCCGGTGGTGCGAATGCAGGGCGTGCTGCGCGACGCCGCGCTGCTGGATGCGCTGCGCTCGGGGCTGCCGCTCCGCTTCCACTTCCGCGTGGAGCTGTGGCGCCGCGGCTCGGGCGTGGACCGCCTGGTCACCGCGCGCGAGAACGCCCGCGCCATGCTCCGCTCGCCGCTGGACGAGGGGTACACGCTGGACGACGGACGGACGCAGCGCGCCTTCGCCACCGTGACGGAGTGCGAGGCGGCGCTGGAGCGCGCCTTCCAGCCTCCCATCCGCCCACCGGGCCGCGGCCGCTACTACTACATCGCGGTGATGAACGTGGAAACGCTGTCGATGAGCGATCTGGAGGAGCTGCGCCGCTGGCTGCGCGGCGAGGCGCGCCCCGCGGTCACCGGCAGCAAGCCCGTGGGCCAGGCGGTGGAAACGGGGCTGCGCCGCTTCTTCGTGCGCCTCCTCGGCCTCCCCACCCGCCGCTACGACGTCCGCACCGACGTCTTCGAGGTGCGGTGAAGAAAGGGGATCGACAGCAGGTGGGAGATGACGAAGCGCCCGCGCCTCGGCGGGCGCTTGGTGCGTTCAGCGAACGAAGGGAACTACGCCGCCTTCTCTACAGGTGACGCGTCGCTTTCGAGCGGTGCGTTCTCCGCCGGCGGGAGCGTCACCTTCACGCCGCGCTCCTTCGCCAGCAGCGCGACCGCCTCCGGCAGAGCGCGGAGGACGCGGAGCAGTGTGTCCGCGGTGGCGTTCTGCGCCACGGTGCCGCGCTCCCACCGCACCACCGTCTTCTCCCCCGCGCCGATCAGCTTCTCCAGTTCTGCCTGCGACAGCCCGTACTTCGCGCGGAGAGCGCGGATCGCGTCGGGCTCGAGCAGCCCCTCCGCCTTCCGGACCGCCGCGGCGCCCCGGCGAAAGCTCTCGTCCGCCATCCCGCCGAGATAGAACGTCTCGTCGCAGTTACCGCACCGGTAGAAGGTGTCTTCGATCACGACCTTGCGCTGCCCGACGCCGACTTCCCGCGGCTCGGTGACGAGCTTGGCCGCGGTTCCGCAGAGATAGCACTTGAATGTTGGTGGCAGCACGATTCACCTCTTCTTGAACTGAACGACGATCGCGAACCCGTCCGGATCAATCTGCAGCTTGATGTAGAGGTCCATCGCCCGAAAATGCAGGTGATAGACGTCCTGCCACAGCCCGGGCCGCTTCTCCGCCTCCATGCTCTTGTAGAAGCACGTGGGCGTGAGCCCCAGCACCGCCGCCACGATATCGGGTTCTTCGAAACCGAGCTGGTCGGCGCCCTGTCGTGAGGCTCCCGTGATTACTCTCGACAGCTCACCCTGCCCGACGAGTTGCTGGATGCGCTCCAGATCGTATGCAGGCGTGTCAGGGCCGTGTGGATCGTATGGTAGCATCATGCTACCATACGTTCAAGTGGTTGATCCGTCTGTCGCATTGCTGGACCGCCTTTCGGCAAGGATTATTCTGCTCGCTTTTGGAAGGCAGGAATCTCAGCCGATACCAGCGTTTTCGCCAGACGTAGCGGTGGCGGAATACTGGCGCGCGTTGGCGGCCAGCGGCGGAACAGTTCGGCGGGTTCCGCGCACCCGTCTGAACGACCATAGGGTAGACATGGAGAAGAAAATCAGATATTCTGATTCAAGAAGGGAGGAGTCCATGCAAAAGACTGCATCCGTGACCGATGTGGCCCGCAACTTCTCGGAGTACGTGAACCGCGTGTCTCACCGCGGCGAGCACTTCATCCTCACTCGCGGCGGCAAGGCGGTCGCCGAGCTGCGTCCGGTTCCCGCGGGGCGAAAGCTGAGCGAGCTGCCCGGCATCCTCGCCTCGCTCCCTCGGCTGGGAGAGGAGGACGCGGCCGCGTTCGGGCAGGACATCGACGCGGCGCGCGAGGAGCTGGCTCGCGCCGCCGATTACGATCCGTGGGAATCCTGATCGACATGAGCGTGCTCATCGCCCACGAGCGCGCTCAACTCGATGTCGTGCAGCGCATTCGCGATGGCGGCTCGGATGTGGCCTACCTCTCGGTCATCACGGCCAGCGAGCTGCTGCATGGAATCTGGCGTGCCGTCGACCAGGCGGTACGTGCTCGCAGGACGGCGTTCGTCGAAGGGCTCCTGAGGGAGCTGCCGGTGATCGACATCGACCTCGCGGTCGCGCGGATCCACGCGCAGCTCTGGGCGGAGCAGAAGGCGAGCGGCCGCGCCATCGGTCCCCACGACCTCTGGATCGCCGCGACCTGCATCGCGCACGGGTTCCGGATCGCGACGGTGAACGTGCGCGAGTTCGAGAGAGTGCCGGGCCTGCAGGTCGAGCGCTGGTAGTTTCGTGGAGCAGACGCAACGGGGCGCCCTCTCGCGTGGAGAGGGCGCCCCGTTGCCGTGGGATGATGCTTCAGCAGTAGCTACGCCGACATCGCCGCGTAGTCCTCGATGGGGACGCAGGCGCAGATCAGGTTGCGGTCGCCGGCGGCGTTGTTCACGCGGCCCACGTGGGGGAAGAACTTGCGCTCGCGCAGCCACGCGGCCGGGTACGCCGCCCGCTCGCGCCCGTAGGCGTGGCTCCACTCGTCCGCCGTGACCACCGCGGCGGTGTGGGGCGCGTTCTTCAGCGGGTTGTCGTGGCGGTCCAGGATCCCCAGCTCCACCTCCCGGATCTCCTCGCGGATCGCGATCATCGCGTCGCAGAAGCGGTCCAGCTCGCTCAGCGGCTCACTCTCGGTCGGCTCGATCATCATCGTCCCCGCGACCGGGAAGCTGACCGTGGGCGCGTGGAAGCCGTAGTCGATCAGGCGCTTGGCCACGTCCTCCACCTCCACCCCCGCGCTCTTCAGCTGGCGCAGGTCCACGATGCACTCGTGCGCCACCGTGCCGTTGGCGCCACGGTAGAGCACCGGATAGTGCTCCTCCAGCCGCTTCGCGATGTAGTTGGCGTTCAGGATCGCGATCTTGGTCGCCAGCGTGAGCCCCTCCGCCCCCATCAGCTTGATGTAGACGTACGAGATGGGGAGGATGCTGGGGCTCCCCCACGGCCCGGCCGAGACAGCGCCGTGATCCCCCTGCCCCACCGGGACGACCGGGTGGCCGGGGAGGAACGGGCGCAGGTGCTCGGCCACGCAGATGGGCCCCATCCCCGGCCCGCCGCCACCGTGCGGGATGCAGAAGGTCTTGTGCAGATTCAGGTGGCACACGTCGGCGCCGAAGTCGCCCGGGCGGCAGAGGCCCACCTGCGCGTTCATGTTGGCGCCGTCCATGTACACCTGCCCGCCGTGCGCGTGGATGATCTCGCACACCTCGCGGATCTCCTCCTCGAACACGCCGTGGGTGGACGGATACGTCACCATCAGCGCGGCCAGCTTCTCCGCGTGCTGTTCCGCCTTCGCGCGCAGGTCGTCCAGGTCGATGTTGCCGTTCGGTGCCGTACCCACGACCACCACCTTCATCCCCGCCATCACCGCGCTCGCCGGATTGGTGCCGTGCGCGGACTGGGGGATCAGGCACACGTCACGGTGCGCCTGTCCCCGATGCTCGTGCCAGTCGCGGATGCAGAGCAGGCCGGCGTACTCGCCCTGCGAGCCGGCGTTGGGCTGCAGCGACACGGCCGCGAAGCCGGTGATCTCGGCCAGGTCGTGCTCCAGCTGCCGGAACATCTCCTGGTACCCCTTCGTCTGCTCCAGCGGCGCGAAGGGGTGGATGCGGTTGAACTCCGGCCACGAGACGGGGAACATCTCGCTGGTCGCGTTCAGCTTCATGGTGCACGACCCCAGCGGGATCATGCTCTGCGTCAGCGACAGGTCGCGCGACTCCAGCCGGCGGATGTACCGCAGCATCGACGTCTCGCTGCGGTGCGTGTGGAAGACCGGATGGGTGAGATACCCGCTGGTCCGCGCGTACGGCGCCGCGATCTCCTCCTCCACCTCGTCCGCCAGCGCGGTCACGGAGAAGGGGAGCGGCGAGCCGCGGTTCAGCGAGACCAGGACGGCATCGAGATCCTCGATCCCCACCGTCTCGTCCAGCGCGACGGCCACCGAGTGCTCGTCCAGCGCGCGCAGGTTGTAGCCGCGCTCGCGCGCCGCCGCCATCACCGAGACGAGGCGCGTGCCCACGTCGATGCGCACGGTGTCGAAGAAGTTCTCGTGGACGACGGTGTAGCCCAGCCGCCGCGCGCCTTCCGCCAGCATCTCGGCGTAGAGGTGCACGCGGCGGGCGATGTCGCGCAGCCCCTGCGGGCCGTGGTAGACGGCATACATCGACGCCATCACCGCCAGCAGCACCTGCGCCGTGCAGATGTTGCTGGTGGCCTTCTCGCGGCGGATGTGCTGCTCGCGCGTCTGCAGCGCCATGCGGAGCGCCGGGTTCCCCTGCGCGTCGCTGGAGATGCCGATGATGCGGCCGGGGATCTGGCGCTTGTACTCGTCGCGGCAGGCGAAGTACGCCGCGTGCGGGCCGCCGTAGCCCAGGGGGACGCCGAAGCGCTGCGTGTTGCCCACGGCGATGTCGGCGCCCCACTCCCCCGGCGGCGCCAGCAGCGTCAGCGACAGCAGGTCCGCGGCGACGGTGACCACCGCGCCGGCCTCCTTCGCGCGACGGGTGAAATCTCCATAGTCGACCACCGCTCCGTCCGTGGCCGGGTACTGCAGGAGCACGCCGAAGACGGGGGTGGAGAAGTCGAGCTCCGCGTGGTCTCCCACCAGGACGTCGATCCCCCGGGCCTTCGCGCGGGTGCGGACCACGTCGATCGTCTGCGGATGGCAGTCCCGGGCGACGAAGAAGGTGTTGCGCTGCTCGGAGCCCGCCACGTGGTACGCCAGCGCCATCGCCTCGGCGGCCGCCGTGCCCTCGTCCAGCAGGCTGGCGTTGGCGATGGGGAGCGCGGTGAGGTCGATCACCATGGTCTGGTAGTTCAGCAGCGCCTCCAGGCGGCCCTGCGCGATCTCGGCCTGGTAGGGCGTGTACTGCGTGTACCACCCCGGGTTCTCCAGCACGTTGCGCTGGATGACGGCGGGCACGATGGTGTCGTGGTACCCCATCCCGATGAACGAGCGGAACACCTTGTTGCGCTGGGCGATCTTGCGCAGCTCGTTCAGCAGCTCGTACTCGCTGCGCTCCGGCCCCAGCTCCAGCGAGCGGTTCAGCCGGATCGAGGCGGGGACGGTGGCGCCGATGAGCTCGTCGAGGGTGTCGTAGCCCAGCGTGTCCAGCATCTCGGCCACTTCGCCCGCATCGGGCCCGATGTGCCGGCGGACGAAGGTGTCGGTGTGCGTAAGTGCCGATCTATCCACAGCGTGCGTTCCTGTTCGGGGTGCGGGGCGAGAGGCGCGGAATCTAGAGAATCCGCCCCGGCCGGGCAAACCTCTTCGAGTACGAAGTACGGAAGTACGGTAGTACGAAGGTCCGGGCGGCCGCGGGCTGATACACCGGAAGGTTCGCGGCGGGGCACAGCACCGCAGGGGACGATCCGCACCGGCCTCCATCTCCGTCGTCCACCTGTGCGCTTTGCCGCGTTAACTTTGCAGATCTTGCGGCGCCCTACTTGTGGCGAGCGGCGGCGCGGCGTAGTCTACCCAGTGTAATCCAACCAGAGTTACACAGTTTTTACGGCCCGCGGGCCGCTGCGGACAGGAGGGGGCGCATGCCTCAGCCTGACCGCCGCACGCCCGTGGAGGCCATCCGGCAGGCGGCGCGGCTGGCCACCGAGGCCACCTCGCTGCGTGCCGTGGCGCGCGCGGTGGGGATGAGCCCGATGGGGCTGAAGCACTTCCTGGACGGCCGCCGCCCATACAGCGCCACCCTGCGCAAGCTGAACGTGTGGTTCGTGGCGCACGCGCTGGAGCAGCAGGGCTTCTCGGAAGACGCGGCCCGCGCCGCGCTGACGCTGCTGGTGGACGGGACTCCGAGGCGGGGCGCGACGAGGCCGTGGCGCTGATCGTGGAGGACCTGTGGCGCACGCACCGCCAGTTCGGCTCGCAGCCGCCCGCGTGGCTCACCGCCCTCCGCGGCGGCCCCGAATCGTAGGCGACATCGGGGGATGATGGACGAGGGGCGCGCCGCGAATCCGGTGCGCCCCCTTTCGTTTTCCCCGTCACGGAGAAAAGAAGCGGCCCCGCCATGCCCGACAGCGGCACGGCGGGGCCGTGGTCCGGAGAGGTGCGGGCGAACGCTTCCGGCTCCACGCGGTTCAGCGCCCGTCCGAACCTTTTGCGCGGCGTGCCCTGGCCGCCGTGCGAAACCGACCGTTCCCCCGCGGGCCGGGGGCCGAGCCGCCGGGCTGGTGTGCGTCGGGGCCGGTGCTGCGCTCCGCGTCCGCATGCCCGCTGTGCGGCTTCAGGAATCGCCCCGCGCGGGGCGACGCGGCCCGCCGGCGCTTCCGCCTCGGGCCCGTTCCGCATCGCACCCGGGCATGAAGCCCGGCGCGGCATTGGTGCTCAGCCTTCCACGTCCTTCATCTCACGCTTCAGCCATCATCCTCGCCCCTCCCGGCCGCGCGGTGGGTGCGGGCGGCGCGCACGCCGCTTCCTCATCCTTTACCGGAGAACGCCCGGCCGGTGCGACTACGGACGTTTTCACCGGCGACGGCGCTGCTGACACGAAACATCCGCGCATCCGCCGACGGTGCGGAGATGGGGCGAGCGGTGGACGGGAAAAGATGAACCGCGGGAATCGCGGGACGGATCGCCGCGCGCCACGCCGGGCTCCCGTCGATCTCACGCGGAGACGCGGAGACGCGGGGGGTTCCGCGGCGGCGATGAGTTCTCTGCGTCTCCGCGTCTCCGCGTGAGATCCATCGGTTGAGGGTGCGGGGCGATCACGACGGACGCCGCCCGGGAGCACGGGGCTCCGGGCGGCTCGTCATCCGCGTTTGTCCGTCTGGATTCGGGAACGGCGGGGAGGGTCGGTCAGCTGCCGCGCGTGCAGGCGGCGCAGGCCAGCGTCTCGGGGAACACCATCAGCCGCTCGAAGGGGATCACGGCGCCGCAGCCGTTGCAGGCCCCGTAGGTGCCGTCCTCGATGCGGCGCAGCGCGTCCACCACCTGCCCCAGCTGCTGGCGCTCGCGCTCTTCCAGGTTGGCGGTGAGCCCCGCGTTCTGGATGGCGTCGATGCGCGACAGCCGCCCCACCGTGTCCTGCTCCAGGTCTCGCGGGCGCGCGCTCTCGCCGCTGATCTTCAGGCTGCGCTCCAGCTTGTTCAGCGAGCGCAGCAGCTCGCTGCGGACCATGGCGATCTGGTCCGCTCGGAGCGGGGTCTGGACTGCCGTCATGCGTCTTCCATCCGGGGAGTGAAAGGGTGGGCCACAGGGAAACTAATGTAGTGAACCGGATTCGGGGTAGTGCCGCGGCCGGTCACGGGAGAGAAACCCGCTCCATGGCCAGGTCCAGCGCGGCGCCCAGCAGGCCGGTGGGGCGCCGCTGGTTGCGCTCGAAGGTCTCGTGCAGCTCGTCGGTGATGGTGCGGTCCACCGCGCGGAACACCGGCTCCGCCTCGATCCCCCCGGCCTCGGCCATCAGGAAGCCGAAGGCGCGCGCCATCCCGCAGTTGGCGATCACGTCGGGGACGATGGAGAAGGTGGCGTCGGCGTGCCGCGTCACCGAGGTCGCCCCCAGCTCCGTCTCGCGGAACGGCGTGTTGGCGCCGCAGGCGATGGTCCGCACCCCCTGCCGCTGCAGCGCGTCCAGCGCCGCCTCGTCCAGCGTCTCCGATGCGGCCGCGGCCACGAAGATCTCCGCCTCCACCCGCCCGAAGGCGCGCCGTGCGTCGCCGTACAGCATCCGCGGGTCGGCGGAGGAAAGGTCCTTGTCGTCGCGCGCCGCCAGCAGCGCCTCGGTCTCCTCCGCGTCCAGCCCGGCGGGAACGACGAGCGCCTTGTCGCGGTCGCTGACGCCCACGATCAGCGCCCCCTCGCGGGCCAGGTACAGCGCGCACGGCCCGCCCACCGCGCCGAAGCCCTCGACCAGCACGCGCTCGCCGCGCACCGAGCGCCCCTGCTCCTCGTACAGGCGGATGATGGAGCGCGCCAGCCCGTAGCCGGTGATCAGGTCCGCCACGGTCAGCTCCGTCCCGCGGACCCCCAGCTCGCCGGGAACGGGGGCGCAGACGCCGCGGTCCAGGTGATGGAAGGCGCGGCGCATCCCCTCCGCGTCGGGGCGCAGGTGGCCGCGGATGACCCCCTCCTGCGGGTGCTGCAGTCCGGCCTCGTGGCAGCAGGGGATCACGTCGCGCAGCTCGTCCACGTTCAGGTCGCCGCCGGTGCCGTAGAAGGCGCCCAGGTAGGGCGCCACCGCGCGGAACCAGCGGCGCAGCACCCCGTCGCGGCGCGGGTCGGCGGGGTCGAAGTCGATCCCGCTCTTGGCCCCGCCGATAGGGGGGCCGCTGAACGAGAACTTCAGCTCCATGGTCTTGGCCAGGTACGTCACCTCGCGCCGGGTGAGCCCCGCGCGCATGCGGGTGCCGCCGCCGGCCGCGCCG
This sequence comes from Longimicrobium sp., assembly GCF_035474595.1. Classification (NCBI taxonomy): domain Bacteria; kingdom Pseudomonadati; phylum Gemmatimonadota; class Longimicrobiia; order Longimicrobiales; family Longimicrobiaceae; genus Longimicrobium; species Longimicrobium sp. The sequence goes on along the minus strand of NZ_DATIND010000142.1, from coordinate 14,633 downwards.
CCGCGCAGCGAGTTGATCACCAGCCATCCGCGCGCCGGCGTCTCCGCGTCGTTCCACTCCACCACCAGCTGCGGCGGGCGGCGGAGGTAGGCGCCGTAGCGCTTCCACACCCCGGGCGTGGCGGCGTGGACGGCGTCTTCCGGCGGGGCGGCCGTCGTGGTCATCGGGCTCCTGCGTGCGCGGTTGCGGCGGGGTCCACCCGCTCCAGGAAAACGTCGAAGGTGCCGCCGCACACGGCGGGGCTCCACGAGAACAGGTCCTCGGTCAGGTCCACGTGCACCAGGCGGGGGGTGCCGGTGGCCAGCACCTCGCGCGCGGCCTCGATCACCTCGCCCTCACCGCAGCCGCCGCCCACGGTGCCGGTCAGGCCGCGCTCGGGGTCCACCAGCATCTTGCTCCCGCACCCGCGCGGCGTGGAGCCGCGGCAGCGCACGATAGTGGCGAGCACGGCGGCGCGCCCTTCTCTCGCGGCCATTTCCGCGGCGGTGTAGACGGCCAGGTCTTCGGTCACGTACTGCCTTTGAACTACGGGTTCTGGGCGTGTTTGGCGCCCAGGCGCCAAACCGGGCTGCGCGCGCGGTAGGCAACGATACGACCGTTGCCAACCGCGCCGGGCCACCGCCGCGCCACGCATCCGCGCGGATTTCCCGGCATCATCCCGGCGCGGCGCCGTCCCGGCCCTCCGGGCGCGCATCCCTCACGCAGGTGCCGCGGCTCGCGAACACCCAAGCTGCTGCGACTGCATCCCGATGCGTCCTGAGAGCGGGGCCTTCCGCCCCATTCGCCTGACGTCATCCTGAGGCCGACCACGCCGCATCGGGGTTCCGCGCAGAACGTTGCAGGCCGAAGGATCCATACCCTGTCCAGCACGTCAGCCGGGAAGCACATCAAGGCTTTCGGTACAGCCGATCGTGCAATCCGGAAGCGCACGTGCGACCTCGCCCACAGATCCTTCGGCCTGCAACCGCTCATGCTGGGACAACGACGGTGTGGCCGGCCTCAGGATGACGTCTCTCTGTGCGTTTCAGGACTTGGCACTTGGCACTTGGCACTTGGCACTTGGCACTTGGCACTTGGCACTTGGCACTTGGCACTTGGCACTTGGCACTTGGCACTTGGCACTTGGCACTTGGCACTTCAGTCCCCCGGCGCCGCCAGCCGATCCGCGATCGCCGCCAGGCTCTCCGCCTCGCGCCAGGCGCTCTCCAGCAGCTTCAGCTCGCCGTGCAGGGCGCGGCGCTCGGTCTCGTCGTGCAGGGCCATCTCGAAGGCCAGCGCGCGGGCGCCGGTGAGGGGCGCGCCGCCGGTGCGGTGGCTCCCCGTCACCATCGTCACCCCCAGCCGGGCGCCGTTGCGCGCCAGGCTGTCCAGCACCGCGGCCGCGCTCTCGTGGCGGGTCAGCTCGGTGACGGCCTGGCCCACCGTGGCGCGGCTCCCGCCGAACGCGTTCACCAGCGGCATCGCGCGCTCCACCGTACGCCGGGCGGCGTCGCCGTGCAGCGTCACCACCGGCCGGTCCGGCCGCGCGCCGGAGCCGCGGATGCGGTCCCAGAGCCCGTCCGTCGGCACCTCCAGCCGGATGTCGCCGGGCCCGGCGCCGGGGCGCACCACCGCGCCGGAGACGTTCACGCCGCGCAGGTCCAGCGCCTCGCCGGTGGGCGACTCGGGCGCGGGGATGCGGATCACCCGGCGCGTGGAGCCCACGTACTGCGCCACGCCGAAGTAGACTCCGGGCGCGAACGCCGCCGCCATCCCGAACGGCAGCACGTGGACGAGCGCCGCCCCCACGCCGACGGCTACGGCGGGCCAGAACCAGCGGTGCCGCCGCCGCAGCTCCGAGCCGTAGCGCCAGGCGGCCAGCTCCCCCGGCGGCGCGGTGCCGATGCGCACCAGCCGCGTCCCGTCCGGCGCCTTCGCCACCCCGATGCTCTCCGCCTGCACGCGCAGGCGCGACCCCACGAAGCGCCGCTCGGCGTCCTCCACCGCCTCCCAGCGCTCCTCGATGGGCGCCAGGTTCCAGCGCGCGCACTTGCGGCACACGGCCCAGAGCCGCCCCTTCGCCGCATCGAACGCGACGGTGCGGCCGACCGGAAACGCCTCCAGCTCCTGGTTCGTCCCCAGGTCGGCCGAGCAGTAGATGCAGTGGCGGTACATCACCCCGTCACCTCCTCCGCGGGTGCGTCGGGCATTTTGGCCAGAGATCAAACGATCTCCCACCCGTCTCCCTGTCCAAGGGAGAGCGAGACGACTCCGGTCTCCGCATCACCCCAGCTCGGCGCCCGCGGAAAGCGCCAGCTTGTCGGCGATCGAGGCGATCTCCTCGGCCTCGCGCCAGGCCGACTCCAGCAGCGACAGCTCGCCGGCCATCACCCGGCGCTCCTGCTCCTCGTGCAGCGCCATCTCCAGCGCCAGCGCGCCCTCGGCCGCCAGCGCGCGGTCGGGCATGTCGCGGCGCTTGCCCAGCGAGCGCCCCTGCGCGGCGGTGCGGCGCAGGAAGTCCTCGGCCGAGCCGGCCTGCCCCAGCAGCGACACGGCGCCCTCCAGCCGCCTGCGCGAGGCGCCGCTCTCGTTCAGGTGCACCATCGCGCGGTTCAGGAAGGCGCGCGCGTCCACGTCGGGCAGCACCAGCGGCTCGGCCACGTACTTCGGCTTCCCCCACCCGTCGGTCCTGGGGTCCTTCCGCGCCGCGTCGGGCACCACCAGCGCGATCCCGTCCACCACGCCGGGGCGGAGCACCGATCCCGCGGCGTGCCAGCGGCGCAGCAGCACCTCGCGCCCGGTGGGGCTGCGCTCGGCGGGAAGGCGGTACACCACCTTGCGCTGCTTCTTCTGCCGGTACAGCGAGGCGCCGACGTTCACCAGCGAGTAGAAGCCGCCCGTGGCGGTCAGCCACGCGAACCCGCCCAGGATCGCCATCCCTGCGGCCGCGGCGGCGCCGGTGACCAGCAGGTAGTGGCGGCGGCGCTTCACCAGCTGGTCGCCGTAGCGCCAGGCCGCCATCTCGCCCGGCAGCGCCTGGCCGATGCGGATCAGCCGCGTGCCGTCGCGCAGCCTGGCCAGCCCCACGTTCTCGCTCTGCACGCGCAGCCGCGCGTCGGTGAACAGCCGGTCGGCGGCCTCCACCGCCTCCCAGCGCTCCTCCAGCGGCGCCAGGTTCCAGCGCGCGCACTTGGGGCAGATAGCCCAGAGGCGGCCCTTCCAGCCGTCGAACGCAATGCTCTTCGACACGGGGAACGCCTCCAGCGAGTCGTTCGTCCCCAGGTCCGCCGAGCAGAAGATGCAGGTGCGGTACACGGTCCTTCCGTGGTCGCGGGTTCCCTGTTGCGGGCCGCTTCGCCCGCCTCGGGGAGATACTACGGGGCGCCCTCGTCCGGGTTGCGAGACTCACCTCGCGGCGCCACCCAGCGCTCCCACACGCGCTCGGTTTCGCGCAGCGGGCGGCCGGTTCCGCCGCGGCGCAGCAGCACCATCTCGGCGGCGATGGCCACGGCGATCTCCTCGGGCGTCTCGGCGTGCACGTCCAGCCCCACCGGCGCGCGGACGGCGGCGATGCGCTCCGCGTCCAGCCCCTCGCGCGCCAGCTGCTCCAGCGCGGCGCGGGTGCGGCGGCGGCTTCCCACCATCCCGATGTACGCGGGCCGTTGGGGACGGCGGAGGACGTCGCGCAGCGCCTCGAAGTCGTACTTGTGTCCGCGCGTCACCAGCACCAGGTGAGTGCGGGGGGAGATGGAGACGCCGGCGAACGGGTCCGAGAAGTCGGCGCGGCGCACCACCTCCGCCTCGGGAAAGCGCTCGCGGGTGGCGAAATCGGGGCGGTCGTCCAGCACGGTGACGCGGAAGCCCAGCAGCGCGCCGATGCGGCACAGCGGCCGGGCGATGTGCCCCGCGCCCACGATCACCAGCTCCGGCGGCGCGTGGTGCGGCTCCGCGTAGACCTCGGCGACGACTCCCCCGGCGGAGATCTCGCGCGTCCCCAGCCGCGCGCCCGGCACCAGCGCCTCGCGCGCGAAGGCAATCGCCTGCGCGTCCAGCCGCGGGTCGCCCAGCGTGCCGCGGTGGCGGTCCGCCCACACCGCCATCCGCGTCCCCGGTGGCGGCGCGCCATCCCCGCGCGAGTCGATCACCGCCAGGCTCACCATCGGCTCGCCGCCGTCCAGCGCCTCGCGGGCCAGGCGCACGGCCTCGGCCAGCGCGAGCGGCGCCCCGTCTCCCTCCGTCACCCCTCCATCTCCAGCAGCCGGCGGTAGTCCTCGGGGGTGTCCACGTCCGCCGCGAGGTGGGGGACGCGGACCTCGGCGCGCTGCGCGGCGTGCGCGTGGATCACCGTGCGCGCGCCGTCGGGGAGCGGGTCCGCCATCAGCTCCGGCCAGAGGGCGCGGGCGAAGAGCACCGGGTGCCCGTGCCGCTCCCCGTCGCACGGCTGCACGATGGGGGGATGGGGATCGCCCTCGAACGCGTCGATCACCGCCCGCACCGTCGCCGCGGCGATGCCGGGGACGTCCACGGGGACGACGGCGGCGGCGGCGATCCCCTCCCCCAGCGCACGCAGTCCGGCCCGGAGCGAGTCCACCTGCTCCGAGCCGGTATGGGGATTGACCGCCACGCGCGCGCCCAGCCGCTCCGCCGCGACCGCGGTCTCGGCCGCGGGCGCCTCGTCCGGCGGGCCGGTGACGACCACGATCTCGCCGCATCCCCCCTCCCGCAGTGCGGCGACGGTGCGCTCCAGGAAGGTGGCCCCGCCCAGCCGCAGGAACGCCTTGGGCTGCCCCATGCGGCGCGAGCGCCCGGCGGCCAGCACGATCCCGGCGATCATCAGGAGCGGTGGATTGGGAGAGGCCCGCGGCGGAACACCGGGAAAGCAATTCCCGCCGGGCATGCCAGCCGGCGGGAACGGGAACGAGCGTCCGAACGGCGCTCACCCGGAGTATCGCACGGGCGGAGAGTTTCGTCAACCGAGCCGCGCTCACCTCGTCCCCCGCAGCCGCGCGGACCACAACTCCTTGCCGCGCAAAATTTTCCGCGCCGATCCATCCGCGGGCGGGGCCGCGTCCGCCACACCGGTGCGCGGCTCCATGCATCGCGGGATCTCACGCGGAGACGCGGAGGCGCGGAGAGCGAGGGCAAACGCCACCGCGCTTCGTCACCCCACGGCGCCTCCTTGAGTCGAACACCGCAATTCGCGACGACGATAGACGGAATGGAGGCGTCCTCCGGAACGGGAACCGGCTGCCGAGCCGAACAGCCTCGCGCAGTTTGCGAGGCTTCCCGTAGTTGTTGCTGCGGCTTCAGCCGCCGGTGCGGAAGCCAGCTCGCGAGCTTTCCATTACGCACCATCCCATGATGGCAATCGATGAGCCGAATGCGATACAGACGCGGACGCGCAGGACGAGCGTGGATCATCCGGCCTGCAAGTACTTGTGAGATGATGACTTATGCCTGTCCGGCCCGCGAGATGATTCACACTCTCGTCGTCCTCCCGGCGTGAATCGCCCAGCCGCGGAGTGCGGGGTCCGGCCGCAGATTGCGGTAGCGGCACGCGGTTCCATCCCCCGCGGAAGTGCTGCGTCCGCAACGCGCTGCGGGGTCCCCGCACGGAGTTTGCATCAGCACCGGACACATCCCACAACCCAGGGACGTATCCCCGTTTCAGGAGGTTCGTATGCGGAAGGTGCTCTACACCGCCGCCGCGCTGATGCTGTGCGCGGCTCCCGTGCACGCGCAGCAGGCCGTGGCCAGCCACAGCGACGCCGCGCCCGCCACGCAGCTGGCCCAGCCACAGGCGGTTCGCACGCCGTCGCTCTACCCGTCGACCGACGAGGTGCGCAGCCAGGTGGCCGCCGCGGAGTCGAAGCGCGTGGCGCCGATGGGAAGCAAGGACTGGTGGTACCTGGTGGCCGCCGTCGCGGTCGGCGTCATCATCGCCGTCGTTCTCCTCGGATAGCGCGCGGAGATGCGCGAAGCCCCGCCGCGGAAGGTCCACGGCGGGGCTTCGCGCGTCCATCTCCCAATCCGCCGGACCGGATGACCCTCTCCCCGCTCTCGCCTCGCGCCGGGCCCCGCCGCGCGTCCGCCCGCTCGCGGCGGCGGACGCCGTGATGCCTGGCGATCCCCCCGCGGCCGCCGAAGCCCTGCCGCCGCGCAAGGCTTCGCTGCTGCGCGGCAACCTGCTCTGGCTGAGCGTGGTCTCGCTGCTGAACGACTCGGCCAGCGAGATGATCTACCCGCTCCTCCCGCTCTTCCTGACCGGCGTGCTGGGCGCCGGCCCCGCGTTCCTGGGGGTGATCGAGGGGGTGGCCGAGGCCAGCAGCAGCCTGCTGAAGCTGGCCAGCGGCGTGGTGGCCGACCGCTTCGGGAAGCGGAAGGCGCTGGTGGCATGGGGATACGGGATCGCCGCGGCGGGGCGGCCGCTGATCGCGCTGGCGACGGGCGCGTGGCAGGTGCTCGGCATCCGCTTCGCCGACCGCGTGGGGAAGGGGCTGCGCACCGCGCCGCGCGATGCCATGCTGGCCGAGTCGGTGGCGCCCGAGGTGCGCGGCGCCGCGTTCGGCATCCACCGCGCGGCCGACCACGCGGGCGCGGTGATCGGGCCGCTGCTGGCCAGCGCGCTCCTGCTGGTGGTGGTGGGCGACCAGCCGCACCGCCTGCGCGTGGTGTTCGCCCTGGCGCTCGTTCCCGGCATCCTCACCTTCCTGGTGGTGATGGCGAAGGTGCGCGAGACGCCGCGCGCCGTCGCCGCCGGGCCCGCCGCGCCCGGCCGCCGCATCCTCCCGCCGCTGGCGGAGATGGGGCCGGTGATGCCGCGCTACCTGGGCGTGCTGGTGCTGTTCGCGCTCGGCAACTCGTCGGACGCGTTCCTGCTGCTGCGCGCGCGGCAGCTGGGCGTGGCGGTGGCGCTGATCCCGCTGCTCTGGGCGGCGCTGCACGTGAGCAAGATGGTGTGGAGCGTCATCGGCGGGCGGATGAGCGACCGCACGGGCCCGCGCGCGGCGATCGTGGGGGGATGGGTGGTCTACGCCGCGGTGTACGCGGGGTTCGCGTTCGCCGGGGTGGAGTGGCACGCGTGGGCGCTCTTCGTCGCCTACGGCCTGTTCTTCGGGCTGACGGAGGCGCCGGAGAAGGCGCTGGTGGCCGCACTCGCCCCCGCCGCGGTGCGGGGAAGCGCGTTCGGCTGGTACCACGCGGTCACCGGCGTCTCCGTCCTTTTCGCCAGCATCCTCTTCGGCCTGGTCTGGGATGCGTTCGGCTCCGCGGCGGCGTTCCTCACCGGCGCCGCGCTGGCGCTGGCGGCGGCGGTGCTGCTGCCGCTGGTGGTTCCGCCAAAACCGGTTCCGCTGTGACGCGGACGCGATTTACATCATCGCAGAAGCCCTGTCGTTCCGCGAAGCCCCAAGTTCCGCTTGGGGTAGCCTTTCGAGGTATAGCGGCGGCGGGGCTTTTCTTTTCTCGAAAGCTACCTTGATCGGGAACAGACATGCGATACCGCATTCGACGTGCGATGCCGGCTATAGATCCTTCGGCCTGCCGCCTGTTGTGCAGGACAAGTCCGTCATGGTCGGCCTCAGGATGACGTCTCTGTGCGGTTTACATCCCGAAGTTGCACTTCTCCCCTCCCCCGCGGAGCGGGCGGAGGGGCCGGGGGAGGGAGCCAGCCGCGGACGCGCGCCGATGCCTCTCCTCTCGCCGCGATCACATCTCCATCCCCCGCACTTTACCTCACTCCCCCCTCCAGCCACCCGGTCACCAGACGGTGGGAGATGGAGATGGGGGAGGGGAGAAGGAGCGTGCCGCCGGCCAGGCCGCGGCGAAGGTCGTCACGGGTGAACCAGCGCGCGTCTTCCAGCTCGTCGTGGTCGACTTCGATGCGCTCGTCCGCGGCTTCGGCGGTGAAGCCCACCATCAGCGACGACGGGAAGGGCCACGGCTGCGACGAGTGGTAGCGGACTTCGCCCAGCCGCACGCCCGCTTCCTCCCACACCTCGCGCGCGACCGCGTCCTCCAGGCTCTCGCCGGGCTCCACGAAGCCCGCGAGGGTGGAGTAGCGCCCCGCGTCCCAGCTCGACTGGCGGCCGAGCAGGGCGCGATCCTCGTGCGTCACCAGCATGATCACGGCGGGGTCGGTGCGCGGGAAGTGGACGGCGCCGCAGGCGGGCGCGGTGCAGGCGCGCACGTGCCCCGCGTCGCGCACCTCGGTGGGCTCGCCGCACACGCCGCAGAAGCGGTGGCGCGCGTGCCAGTGCATCATCCCCCGCGCGAAGGCCAGCATCCCGGCGTCGCGCGGCGGCAGGATGGAGCCGTGGCGGCGCAGCTCCTCGAACTCGCCGCCGGCCGCGAGCGCCACGTCGGCCGGGTCCTCGTGCCCCACCTCGACCGCGAAGTGCGCCGCGCCGTCGTCCATCCCCAGGAACACCGCCGTCCCCGCGCCCAGCAGCGGCGCCGCCTCGTCGGCGGTAAGCCAGCGGACGCGCGGCTCGCCGTCCGCCGCGAACAGGTTCTTCAGCTGCCACACGGGCGCGAAGCGGCTGGCCGGGTCGCGCAGCCGCTCGCCGATCCAGTCCCCGTCCCGCCGCAGCAGCGCCGCGCGGTCGAACCGCGCGCCCGCAAAGATGTTTGGCTGCGCCAACGATCCCGTCTCCGTCACTTCATCTCCTCTGCCGAATCCGTCCCGCGAGTCCCTGAATAGATCCCGCGGGACGAAGAGATACAACAGGCATCTCACAGAGGATGGTGCGGAACGAAAAAAAGGGGCCCCGGCGAGGGGCCCCTGGTCCGCTGATCCGGCCGGCCGCTACGGGCGCGGGCGGGTGGAGGCCTCGGGGGTGTAGGTGGCGCAGTGGGCGCCGTCCTGCCCCACGCGAACCTCGATCTGCCCGGCGTGGCACTCGTGGGCCTCGTTGAACTTGCAGTCCGTCACCGTGCACGCGCCCACCACGGAAAGCTGGGCCTGCGGACGTTCCTGGGGGTTCTGCATCCTGCGCCTCCTCGGTTCAGGGTTCGCCCGGGAGAAGAGCAACATCCGGACCATTGCGGCCGTAAACGCAGGTTTGGCAAACACTTGGCTGGAGACCAGCCGCGGGTGGGTTCAGATGCTGGAATCCCAGCAGAAAACTCTTGCGTCCTTAATGCTAGATAATTAGCATGCCTGTCCACGACGTCGCCGCGATCGCTTCCAACCCTTCGCGCGCGGCGTGCATCCAAGACGAACCAGGTGGTATCCCGCACACGACAGCCGCTCCTCCGCGCACCGCGGATCCGGCTGCCCCCTCCCGAGCGTCGGAGACCCGACCATGCGGTCACGCATCACCCTTCCCGCGCTGCTCCTCGTCTCCTTCCATCCGGCCGTCGCCCTGGCGCAGTCGCAGCAGTCCGCCCCGCCCGCGCGCGCCGCGGCGGCGGAGGCACGCCGCCCGGGAACGGCGGTGCGCATCACCGGCGCGGCCCCGAAGCTGGACGGCGTGCTGGACGACGCCGCGTGGGCGCAGGCGCAGCCGCTCGCCGACTTCGTGCAGCGGGTGCCCAACCCCGGCTCGGCCGCCTCGCTCCGCACCGAGGCGCGCGTGGTGTACGACGACGCGGCCATCTACGTGGGCGTCCGCGCCTTCGACCCGTCGCCCGACTCCATCGTCGCCCCCGTGGGCCGGCGCGACATGAGCGGGGTCACGAGCGAGTGGATCCACGTGACCATCGACAGCTACAACGACAAGCGCACGGCATTCCGCTTCTCGGTGAACCCGGCCAACGTGCAGAAGGACGTCTTCCACTCCAACGACACCAGCGAGGACGTGGGGTGGGACGCGGTGTGGGAGTCGGAGACGAAGGTGGACAGCGCCGGGTGGGTGGCCGAGTACCGCATCCCGCTGTCGCAGCTGCGCTTCAGCACCCGCGCGGACTCCGCCGGGCAGACGTGGGGGTTCGACGTGGGGCGCGACATCGCCCGGCGCAACGAGCGCGACGACTGGTCCAACATCCGGCCGGACCGCAACGGCTTCGTCTCGCAGTTCGGCGAGCTGCACGGCATCCGCGGGGTGAGCTCGGGGCGGCGGCTGGAGGTGATCCCCTACACCCTGGCCCGCCTCACCCGCGCGCCCAACCGCCCGGGCGACCCCTTCTTCTCGCCCAACGACGCGGTGGGCGGCGTCGGCGCCGACGTGCGCTACGGGCTGACCTCCAACCTCACCCTTACCGCCACCATCAACCCCGACTTCGGGCAGGTGGAGGCCGACCCCAGCCAGGTGAACCTGACCGCGTTCGAGACCTTCTTCTCCGAGCGGCGGCCGTTCTTCACCGAGGGGGCCGACATCTTCCGCTTCGGCGTGAGCTTTCCGTACTTCGTGCGCAGCGGCGGCTTCGGCAACGACCAGCCCTTCTACTCGCGCCGGCTGGGGCGCGAGCCGCAGGCCTCGGACCCGGCCAGCGACTTCGCCGAGCGCCCGCAGAACACCACCATCCTGGGCGCCGCCAAGGTCAGCGGGAAGACGGCGGGCGGGCTCTCGGTGGGGATCCTGGACGCGCTGACCGCGCGCGAGCAGACGGAGTACATCGACCCGTCGGGCGTCCGCCGCGCGGCCACGGTGGAGCCGCTCACCAACTACTTCGTGGGCCGCGTGATCCAGGACTTCCGCGGCGGCCAGAGCGCCATCGGCGCCATCGCCAGCGCCACCGTGCGCGACCTGGACGCCGGCGATCCGCGGCTCTCGCTGCTCACCCGCGACGCCTTCCTGGCGGGGGTAGACGGGCGGCACCGCTTCTGGGGCGGCAACTACGAGCTGCGCGCGTCGGCGCTGGGCTCGCTGGTGCGCGGGAGCACCGCCGCCATCTCGCGCATCCAGCTGGGCCCCGGCCACTACTTCCAGCGCCCCGACGCGGCCGACGTGGAGTTCGACCCCACGCGCACCTCGCTGAGCGGGTGGCTGGCCGACGTGAAGGTGGAGAAGACCGGCGGCGGCCACATGCGCGGCGGCCTGTACGCGCACGCCCGCTCGCCGGGGCTGGAGATGAACGACCTGGGGTTCCAGCGCAGCACCGACTGGTTCCTGCAGGGGGGATGGATCGGCTACAACCACTTCGAGCCCACGAAGCGCTTCCTGCGCTGGGACGCCAACTTCAACGCGTGGAACGGCTACAACTTCGCGGGCGAGCGGCTGACCACGGGAATGAACGTGAACGGCTCGGCCGACCTGCGGAACAACTGGAGCGGCTACTTCGGCAGCGACACCGAGTTCCCGGCGCTGCGCACCGACATCCTGCGCGGCGGGCCGTCGTTCATCGGCCCGGCGTACACGCACTACGACGCGGGGATCAACAGCGACCCGCGCCGCCGCCTTTCGGGCGACATCTGGGCCGACGGCTACAACGAGTGGAGCACGGTGGGGCACAGCTGGAGCGTGGGGACCGACGCCACGCTGCGGGCCGGCGCGCGGCTGCGCCTGACGGCGGGGCCCAGCCTCACCGTCGGCCGCGACCCGTGGATCTTCGTCTCGGCGCCGCGGGATGCGGCGGGGCAGCCGCACTACGTGTTCGCCGACATCCGCCAGCGCTCGGTGTCGCTGACCACGCGCGCGAGCTACGCCTTCACCCCGCGCCTCACGCTGGACTTCTACGCGCAGCCGTTCGTGGCCACGGGCGAGTACGGGGGACTGAAGGAGGTGGTGGACCCGCACGCGAAGAGCTTCGATTCGCGCTTCAGCCACTTCGGCAACGCGCTCTCGCTCGAGGACGGGCTGTACTCGGTGGACCGCGACGGCGACGGGACACCGGAGTTCTCGTTCGGACGGCCGGACTTCAACTTCAAGGCGCTGCGCACCAACACGGTGCTGCGCTGGGAGTACCGGCCGGGGTCGACGCTGTTCGTGGTGTGGAGCCAGGGGCGCGAGAACTTCGAGCCGAACGGCCAGTTCCGCTTCGCGCGCGACTTCGGCCGCCTGTTCGACGGCGACCGCTCGCCCAGCACCAACGTCCTGCTCGTGAAGTTCAACTACTGGTTGAACCTGTAGATACCGAAAGATCGGTTTCACGCGAGGGAACGGAGGAAACGGAGGAAAACCGCGCTCGCGGTGAGTTCTCCGTTACCTCCGTTCCCTCCGTGTGAGATTCATCTGTTCAGGATCATTGACGAGAGGGGATGCGGGGATTTACGTCGGGATGCACCGCTTGCCGCCTTCCGGTCTTCCATCCCCCGACGATGCGCCGCTTCCCCGCACCGCTGCTGGTCTTCTGCATCGCCGCGACCTGCGCCCGCCCGAGCGACCCTGCGGCTGAGGCGCGCGCGGAGCGGCTGGTGGTGCGCGGCGCCGAGGCGTTCATCCAGCACCGCCTGGGAGATGCGGAAGCGCTGCTCGACTCCGCCGCCCACCTCCCCGGCGCCGCCCCGCGCGACCGCTCGCGGGCCGAGCAGATGCTGGCGCTGCTCGCCTGGCGCTACCGCGGCGACGTGAACGCGGGGCGAGCGCACTACTCGGCCGCGCTGAACGCCGGCGCCCTGGCGTCGCAGGCGTGGGCCGGGCTCGCGCGGATGGAGACCGCCCGCCGCCGCTTCGCCGACGCGCGCGAGGCGGCCCGCAAGGCGATGGAGATGGCGGAATCGCTCGACGATTCGGCCGAGGCCGCCACCCAGTTCGGCGCCGCCGCCACCCAGCCGGTGCTGGAGGCGCGCCTGGCCGGGCGAGCGCCCTCCCGCCGCGACGAGAGCGCGCTCCATCTCGCCGTCGCCATGCTGCAGCCGGTGGTGAGCGCGGGGCCCGGCATGCTGCGCCCCGCGCGCCAGCTCGTCACCACCGCCGTTCTGTCGGGCGACGGGCCCGCGGCGCTGGCCGGGTGGAAGTCCTACTTCCTCACCACCCTCGGCCAGCCCGGCAACGAGCTGGGCGGCGCGGACTCCACCCTCTCCACGCTCCTTCCCCGCTGGGTGGGGGGCGATTCGGTGCGTGCCGAGCACCTCGCCCTCTTCCGCGCCCTCGCCGCGTCGCGGATGTTCGACGAGGCGGCGGCGGTGGGCGCCGGCCTTCCCGCGTCGCCCGAGATCGCCGAGGTCGGCGCGTACGCCGCCTTCCTGCGCCGCGTCCGCGCCACCACCGACGAGTACTACCGGCTGACCGCGCTGGGGAAGGGCGACTCGCGCGCCTTCCGCCGCGACCTGGACGCCGGGGCGCGGCGCCTGTGGCCGGCGCTCTTCCCCGCCGGCGCCGCGCCCGCGTTCGGCTGGGCGGCGTTCCAGTCGGCGGTCCACGAGCGGTTCGGCACCTACGCGGGGCTCGGCAACACGGCGGGATACTTCGACCTGCACCTGGGCCACGCCGTGCTGGACCGCGCCGAGACGGTGGAGCAGTACGGCCACGCCGCGCGGCTGCGCTACGTGGTGCTCGACGAGCTGGCGTCCGACGGGTTCCAGACCTGGGCGTGGGACGGCGAGGCGGCGCACGGCGGCTGGGCGGACACGGCGGCCATCTACGAGGTCCGCCCCGCGCGCGCCGGCGGTGCGCTCCAGGCGTGGGCGCGCTGGGTCGAGCCGCGCCCCGGCGACGAGCGCGCCCGCCGCCTTCCCGCCGACAGCGCGGACGACTGGGGGCGCGCGGCCCGGGCACCGTACGGCTTTCTCCCCGGCGTGCTCGACCGCCTCCAGCGCGACGGCACGCGGCAGATCGCCGACAGCCTGCGGGCGCGCGGCCTCGCGGGCGCGGAACTGCAGCGCGCGTTCATCGCCGCGTACGACGCCGCCGCGGTGCGGAGCGGCATCTTCGCGCACGAAGGCCGGCACGCCATCGACCACCGGCTTGGGCTGGCGCTGACGGCGGCCGACCTGGAGTACCGCGCCAAGCTGTCCGAGATCGCCTTCGCGCCGGTGCCGCGGCTGGCGCTCACCGCCATCCTTCAGCCCTCCGCGGGCGACCGCACGCCGCACGGCCAGGCCAACGCCCGCGCGCTCCGCGGCCTGGAGGCATGGATGCGCGCCCACGCGCGCGAGATCCCCGCCCTGGACGCAGCGCGCCCCCTCCTCCCGCAGGCCCCGCTCCTCACCGACGCCCAGATCCGCGCCGCCTTCCGCTCCCTCGACCCATTCGCGACGCAAACCCCTGCCTCGCACTGAAGCTGGGGCATCGAACCGCGCCCTCTTCGACGTCATGGTGAGTCGACCCAGGGGGAGGATGAAGCGTTTATCCTCCGCAGCCGAAACCAGCTTCCGACCCCGAACAGCCTCGCGCAGTTTGCGAGGCTTCTCGTAGTTGTTGCTGCGACTTCAGTCGCCGGTGAGGAGCCAGCCCCGCGAACGATCGTCTCAAGCCGCCCCACACCGTCGTTGCCTCGCACGAACCATTGCGGCCGAAGATCTGTCGCCGGTCCTGACACCGAGTCGACGTGGCGCGCCAATCTCCCTATCTTGCACGTGCTTGGATATCAACACCGGAGAAGTCTCGGTTGTGGTCCCCGGCTGACGTGCTGGACAGGGTATAGATCCTTCGGCCTGCGACGTTCTGCGCGTAAACCGCTTGTGGCGTGGCCGGCCTGAATAGAAAGTTCCGCGCGCAGCCGGTCACCGGCGACTGAAGTCGCAGCAACAACTACGGGAAGCCTCGCAAACTGCGCGAGGCTGATCCGCTCATTCTGTGGCATCAGCGCTCACGACCAATCTCCTTTCATCC
>NZ_DATIND010000141.1 GCF_035474595.1 Longimicrobium sp. | reverse complement strand
ACGGAGCGGGGAAGGTCCAGCTCCTGGAAGAAGCGCAGGTCGTCCTTCAGCCCTTCGTACTCCAGCGGCTGGTAGGGGACCACGGCGTCGATGCAGAAGCTGCACTTGTACGGGCACCCCAGGCTTCCCAGCAGCGGCACCAGCTTCAGCACCTTCGCCCGGTCCATCGACGGCTTGAGGAACTTCCAACGCTGGCGCAGCCCGGGGAGCTCGTGCGGCTGCGCGGCGGCGGTGAGGTGCACCCCCAGCGGCCGGTGCAGCGAGCAGTCGCGCAGGATGTCGCGGAGCAGCTCCCGGTCGCAGAAGCCCACCACGTAGTCGAAGTACTTGCGCGCGTCCTCGGGATAGGAGCGGGAGTGGGGACCGCCGAGCACCGTGACCGTCCCG
Source organism: Longimicrobium sp. (assembly GCF_035474595.1). NCBI lineage: Bacteria > Pseudomonadati > Gemmatimonadota > Longimicrobiia > Longimicrobiales > Longimicrobiaceae > Longimicrobium > Longimicrobium sp. The sequence continues at coordinate 26,712 of NZ_DATIND010000141.1, read as the reverse complement.
GCGGCGCGGTACATCGAGCTGAAGGCGTAGGCGAGGAGCGCGGCCTGCGAGAAGGCGTTGATGAACACCAGGTCCAGCTCGTCCGGCAGCCCGCCGGCCAGCAGCTCGGGGCCGGAGTAGTAGGCGATGTGGACCTCGTGCCCTTCTTCCTGGCACCACACCCCGACCACCTGGGGCATGATGCTGGTGTTGTTGGCCCGCATCAGCCGCGAGTAGCCGTTGCGGGGAGGCTCCTTCCCCAGCAGGTCGATGATCCCGATACGCACGCGCATCCCTCCGGTCGTGGGTTCCGGCAGCTACGCTCCGCACAACACCCTAAAACGTTTCCCCGCCGCCTCCAAGCAAATCGTTCATCCCCGTCCCCCGACCGAAGCCTCACGCGGAGACGCGGAGTCGCGGAGGCGCATGCCCCGCCACCTCCGCGTCTCCGCGTCTCCGCGTGAGATCCCGCGATGCCGGAGAACGCGCGACGAAGCGGGAGATCGCGCTTCTTGACCGTAAGAAGCGGGATTGCTAAAACGTTACCACAGTCACGCCGTCCAGCTCCGATGAATGCGCATCTCCATGCGTTTCCGACCCGAAGGCAACGCTCCGCGCGTCCGCCGGGCTCGAAGCGTGCGGCGGCATCCCCCATCTTCCGTCCCCATCGCCCACCCCTTGAACCCCGGAATGCCCATGACGCGAACGGCCCGGTCCACGCAGCGCGCGCTGCTCGCCGCCTGCCTGCTGTACGGAGGCGCGGCGCAGGCGCAAACCGGCGCGAGGCCACAACCCGCGCCCGACGTGCCCACCCTGCCGCTGGTGCGCTACACCCTGCCCAACGGGATGACGGCGCTGCTCAGCGAGGACCACTCGGCGCCGGTGGTGGCGCTCACGGTGTGGTACCACGTGGGGTCCAAGAACGAGAAGCCCGGCCGCACCGGCTTCGCGCACCTGTTCGAGCACATGATGTTCGAGGGGAGCGAGAACATCGGCACCGGCGAGCACCGCCGCATGATCCAGTCGCTGGGCGGCATCTTCAACGGCAGCACCACCGAAGACCGCACCAACTACTTCGAGATGCTCCCCAGCAACCAGCTGGAGACGGCCATCTGGATGGAGAGCGACCGCATGGCCACGCTGCTGACGCGGCTGAACCAGGAGCGGCTGGACGCCGAGCGCGAGATCGTGAAGAACGAGCGCCGGCTGCGCGTGGACAACCAGCCCTTCGGCGTGAGCGACGAGGTGACCATCGCCGCGCTGTATCCCTCGCAGAACCCGTATTCGTGGCCGGTGATCGGGTCGATGGGCGACCTGTCGGCGGCGTCGCTCGAGGACGTGCGCGACTTCTTCCGCACCTACTACTCGCCCGGCAACGCCACCATCTCCATCAGCGGCGACATCGACGTGGCGCGCACGCGCGAGTTGCTGGACCGCTACTTCGGCACGATCCCGCGCGGGCCCGCCATCGAGCGCCCGCGCGTCGCTCCGACCACGCTGGCCGCCGAGAAGCGGCTGGTGCTGGAGGACTCGCGCGCGCGGCTGCCGCAGCTGCAGATCACCTGGCCCACCGTGGGGCGCCACTCGCCGGACGTGTACGCGCTGCGGTCGCTGGGCACGCTGCTCACGCTGGACCGCACCAGCCGCCTGCGCAGGGTGCTGGTGTACGACCGGCAACTGGCCACGCAGGTGTTCGCCCGGCAGAACGACAACGAGGACGACGGCTACTTCCAGATCTTCGTGACCCCGCGCCCCAACGCGTCGCTCACCGAGATCGAGGGGGTGATCGACAGCATCGTGGCCGCGGTGCAGACGGCGCCGCTGGCCGCCGCCGAGGTGCAGCGGGTGAAGAACTACACCATCGTCGGGAACATCACCGGCCTGCAGCAGCGACTTGCCCGCGCGGAAACCCTGGCCGAAGGGCAGGTGTTCGACGGCGACCCGCTTTCCTACCGCACCGAGATCGCCCGCCAGCAGGCGGTAACGCCGGCCGACGTGCAGCGCGTGGCGCGCCGCTACCTGGGGCGCGGCCGCGTGGTGCTGAGCATGGTGCCCGCCGGCAAGCTGGACCAGGTGAGCAGGCCCTCGCTCCCCTTCACCAACGTGACCCCCGCCGCCGCCGCGGCGCCCGCCACCTCCGCCCCGGGGAGCAACTGATGACGACCCGCACGACGCGCGCGGCGCGCCTGGCCTGCGTGGCGGCGGTCCTCTCCGGGACCGCGGCCGCCGGTGCACACGCGCAGACGCCGCTCGACCGCTCGAAGCGCCCCGTGGCGCCCGCCGCCGCGCCCTTCCGCCTGCCCGCGGTGGAGATGCGCACGCTCCGCAACGGCATTCCCGTGGCCGTGATCCAGAATCACCAGCTCCCCATCGTGGCCGTGCGCACGGTGATCGACGCGGGCGCGCTGCTGGAGCCGGCCGACCGCGCCGGGCTGGCGGGGCTGGTGGGGCAGATGCTGGCCGAGGGGACCACCACGCGCACCGCCGACCAGCTGGCCGAGGCCTTCGCCGACCTGGGCACGCAGGTGACGCCGCAGGGCTTCACCACCATCACGCCGAACCTGGACCGGTCGCTGGAGCTGCTGGGCGACATGCTCATGCACCCGGCCTTCCCCGACTCGGCGCTGGCGCGCAACAAGGCCAACACGGTGGCCAACCTGCGCCGCCTGCGCGAGCAGCCGGGGTTCCTGGCCGACCACCTGTTCAACTCCGTCCTCTTCGGCGCGCAGCACCCGTACGCGCGGGTGGCCACCGACCAGACGGTGGGCGCCATCACCCGCGCCGACCTGGTGGCCTTCCACTCGGACTGGTACCGGCCGCAGAACGTGAAGCTGGTGGTGGTCGGCGACATCACCCCGGACGCGGCGGTGGCGCGGCTGGAGCGGGTGTTCGGCGCCTGGCCCGCGGGGGGGAAGACGGCGCGCTACGACCTGCCCGCGCCGCGGCCGGCGGGGGCCACCACCATCTACCTGCTGGACCGCCCCAACTCGCCGCAGAGCACGGTCTACATCGGCCAGGTGGGCCCCTCGCGCGACACGCCCGACTACTTCGCGCTGGAGGCGATGAACATCGCGTACGGCGGCGTCAGCGGGGCGCGGCTGAACTCGAACCTGCGCGAGCGGCACGCGTTCACCTACGGCGCCAACTCGGTCCTGCAGTGGCGCCGCCCGCCGCAGGTGAGCTCCATCCGCGGCTCGTCCGACATCGTGGCCGCGAAGACCGACAGCGCGATCGCCGAGTGGCTGGGCGAGCTGCGCGGCATCCGCGGCGAGCGCGCCATCACCGCGCAGGAGCTGGCGTTCGCCAAGAACAACCGCACCGCGTCGCTGCCGCTGCGCTTCGAGACGGTCACGCAGGTGGCGGGCGCCGTGGCCGACCTGCTGCAGAACGGCATCCCCACCGACTTCTACAACAGCTACGCCCAGAACATCGAGCGGCTGGGCGGCACCGACCTTACCTCCGTGGCCGCGAAGTACCTGGACCCGCAGAAGTCGGTGATCGTGGTGGTGGGCGACCGCAAGGTGGTGGAGCCGGGGCTGCGCGCGCTCGGCATGCCGCTGGTGGTCGTGGACGAGAACGGCAACCCCGTCGCGTCGAGCTGAGGCCGGGCGGAAGATGGAGATGACGAAGCGGGGCCGCGCTGGATGCGCGGCCCCGCGTCCGGTCTACCGAATCCGGGAATTCAGTTCGTACATCCTCGGCGCACCAACTGGACGTCATCCTGAGGCCGGCCACGCCATAACCAGTATCTACACAAGAGGTTGCAGGCCGAAGGATCTATCATCTCCGCAGCACGTGATTCGGCGAGGTGCGCTGATTCTTCCGCCGGATTTGTATTAGAAGACCGGTTCACGCAGAGAAGCGGAGAATCAGAGAACCCTCTCTGCTCCTCCGCTTTTCTGCGTAACCCCATCGTTTCCTCTGGTGCTGCCGCCGCGCTACTCCTCGCCCGCGCGCCTGCGCTCGAACCAGGACGCGACGGTTCCGAAGACGAGGCCGACCGCGATCCCGCCGATCGTCGCAGTCTTCCCCGGCGGCAGCAGCGCGGCGGAGGTGAACTGCAGCCCGGCGACGACCACGGCCGCGATGGCGAGCGTCGCGAGCGTGAGCCAGCGGTCGCGGGAGATCGGGCCACGCGAGCGAAGGTGGGGCAGGTACATCGGTGGAAGCTCCTCGGGGAGAAACGGATGGGTGGCGGGGATTACTACGCCGGTGCGGCCGCCCGGTTTCACCCGGAACGTCGCGCATATCAGAGCTCGGTTTCTTCCGGCGCGTCGGTGGGGCTCTCGAAGAAGATGCGGAAGCCGTCCGGGTCCTCGATCGGCACCACCCACATCCCGTTGCCCACGAACGGCTTCCGCGCGGCCGCGATGCCGCGGGCGGTGAGCTCGCGGTGGATCGCCAGGGCGTCGCTGCAGATGAAGTAGACCGAAACGCCCTCGCCCGCCTTGCCAGCCGACGTGCGGCCAGCGGGGCTCCCGGGCCGGCGCTCCTGCAGCATCAGCGCGGCCCCGCCGAGCTGGAGCCAGCACCAGCGGAGCCTGCCCTCGTCGATCCACCGGCGCGTCACCTCGAAGCCCAATCCGGCGGCGTAGAACCGGAGCGACGCGTCCATGTCGGTCACGTCGAAGAACGGCACCGCCTGCTGGACGTTGGCATCTCCCATGATGGCTGGATTCATGTTTCGCGAGCTCCTTCCGGCATCCGGTTTCGCGGGGTCTTCGATCATCGATGGGAGAAGCGGTGATCCCGGTGCGCCGGCCATCTCCGGAACTCGCGAGATGAACCGGAAGACGCGCGGACGGGCCTACTCGCTGAACTCGGCGCCGCGGAGCGGAAACACCCCGTGCAGGGGGATCAGCGCCTCGCCGATCACGGTCCGCATCCAGCTCAGCGCCGACAGGTTCGTGGGGTCCACGTCGTCGACGATGACGGTGCGGATGGGGCCGCTCTCCGCGCGCCAGGTGTGTCCGGAGCCGCCGGTGAGCCGCGCCGTGGCGGGGATGTGGACGCGGCCGAGGAGCCCTTCCAGCACCTGGCGCTCCGGCGCCGCGCCGCGGAAGCGGATGCGCAGCCGCACCTGGCGCTCCCCGGCCGGGGTACCGCCCAGCACGCGGAAGTAGCCGCGCACGGGGAAGGGAAGCGCGCGCAGCCACGCGGCCTCCGCGCGCACCTGCCGCCTCCCCACGATCCACCGCGCGGGGAAGTAGCCGGCGACCACCAGCAGGATCAGCGCGAGCCCCGGCAGCGAGCCGCGCTCCCCGGCGAACAGGAGCAGCCCCGTCCCCGCAACCACCGCGGCGCTGGCGATCGTCAGCAGCGGCGGCGCAGACCGGCGCGGCGAATCCAGCAGCGCGTTGCGGATGTTGGCGCGCCCCAGCCGCTCCACCTCGCGCCGCTCCCGCCGCTCGATGCGGCGCGCCTCGGCCTTCTCCTCCGCGAGCGCCGCCGCCTGCCGCGCGCGCCCCTCGTCCGCCAGCGCGGCCAGGTGGCGCTCGGCGGCGCGCTCCGGGTGCGACGGATCGGCCGGCTCGTCCGTCGGTAGGGTCACGTCGGGGTCAGGGCTGGCGGGATGATTCCGCGGCGCCGGCACCCGCGCGCCGCAGCACCCACATCGCCCACACACACAGCGCCGCGGAGGCCAGGGTGATGGCGACGTAGAACGGGTCCGCTGCGAGCCGCGGGTTCTCGCCGGCGATGCGCAGCAGGTGCGCGACCGTGAGCAGCCCGAACACCACGCCGGTGGTGATGACGTACGCCTTCATCGCGTCTCCGGATGTGCGTGGAGCGGCGGAGGATTCCGCGGGGGCCCGGCTCCGCATCGGGCGGCGCGCGCTTCAGCCGGCCGCCCGCCCGGCGTCATCACGCGGAACTGCCTGTTCCGCGGCGGAGATCCGGTTCACCTCGTCGAAAATGCCCACCAATTGCTTTGGGGTGGCTTCAGGCGAAGGCCGGGCGGGTCACCGCCGGCCGCGCACCGGCCCGGCATCGGCGTGGCCGAGGAAAACCGTGCGGAGGTACCGCCATCCCCCGTCCGTGTGCTGGAAGACGTAGATGTGCCGCTCGATCCAGGTGTCCAGCGACCCGGAATCTGCGTACTGCTGCCACGTCTTCACGCGCACGCGCGCGGAGTCCGCGTCCATGGTCATAGCCTCGATGCCGATGTGCACCGCGTGCGTGGGATCGGCGGCGGGACGGCCGATCTGCGGCGTGTCGCGGAGATTCTCGGCGACGGCGGAGTTGAACGTATCGTCGGTGAACTGCCAGATCATGACGTCGTCGCTACGGGCCAGCACCGAGTCGGCGAGCAGCGTCGCCGTCGCACGCGCGAGCGCGGCCGTGTCCGCGGGCGCCTGCGCGCGGACCGGCCGCGCCGCCCCGCACGCGCAAGCGACGTACGCCAGCGCGAGTATCATCCTCTTCATGAGCATCATTGAGATCCTCCCTCCATTTTCAGGGTCCGCACTTGGGGCAGCGCTCGATCAATCCCTGCGTTTCCAACTCGCGCGCGGCCCAGGCACGCAGCGCCGACTTCATCTCCGCGCAGACCTGGCGGCTTCCCTTGGCCTTCAGCCGCCCGGGATGCTCGCCGCGATCGATCTCCCGGCACCCGGCGCGGTGCAGCATCGGCGGCTTGCGGGCGCGCACGGCCAGCACGAACCCGTCCGGGTGCGCGCTGCGCCACCAATCGTAAGCCGCGTCGTCGTCGAACTCCGCAACGTCGGAGAATGGATCATCGGACAAGGTTACCAATTCCGGTTAGGAGAGACGCCGCCCGATGCCTTAAGATGGTTCCGATGCCACAGGCGCGGGTGGAGTTCCGCCATCGTCGACCACGAGTCGATGATTGTGCTTCTGTAGCAGCGCCATCATTTCCTCGCTCCGGTTAGCAAAGAACCCTGCTTCTATGGCCTTATCGAGCGCCACAAGAATCTCTTTGCCGGCAAGCAATCCTTCCTGCCACTCTGCCGGAGACATTACCTCATCGAAGTGGGCCATGTGGGCTGCCCGGTTCCGCAACTCGCGGAGGCGGTCGAATCTCACCTCGGATTCCGGTGCCAGGAATTTACCCTGCACTAAGTCATGCACAATTCTCCTTAGCTCACGAGAGCTCCAGAGGCGTACTGACCTTCGGCGTAACTCAGCGTCAGGTACAAGACTCTCCAAAGTTTTCCGCTCAATAAGGCTAAAGGCCTGCATTACTGCTGATTCAGGAGCGATATCGAAAAGTTTGTCGAGAGAAACCACTTCGTCCGTTCGTCGGATTAATCCCACGGTCTCCATGGCCTCTTCGCTGATATAAAGCCGCAGCAATTCGACAATATCAACGTCGTATTCGGTCCTTAGGAACCTGCGGAAGAACTTCAGAACCTCGTTCAGGTAATAAAACACCGCATCTGCATTCGGAAAGCCAAAGCGATGTTGAATCGTGTTGCGATCATCGACGAGGAGTTCAATGATAGGACGCTCGGGGATAAATACATCGGCTTTTTCCAGAGTCGAAAATGCATCCCAAATGGTGATTGTTACGGTACTCTGGCCTTTGTAAATACTAGCTCCCGTGTCGATCACGCGGTCTTTGAGGATTAGCTCTATCGCATTCGCCAAGTGAAGAATCACGAATTTATTTTTGCGGTCCTTACCATCTGTGTATAGTTCTATGGCGTGAGCAAGTAATTCACTGGCGCTCACAAAGAGGGGAGAGGTATCGCTCATAGGGTCACAAATACTGGGAGTGAGCTCAAAATCTTGAGTTAGCTTCAGGATACCCGTGGCGAACGCAGCAGAACCCCGGCCGCGTCCGCCACTCACCATCGCATTACGGGTTCGCCGGCCACTCCCCGTCGAACGCCACCACGCGCGCGAACGCCGCCTCGCCGCCCTGGAACTTCCAGGGGAAGCAGCCGATCACGAGCCGCCGGTTCTGCAGCTCCGGGGCGCTGATGTCGCCGCCCAGGTTCTCGATGTGCATGCAGTTGTGCCCGAACAGCCGGTTGTGCGTGAGCTGGTAGTCCTCGTCGGGGAACAGCTTCGCCACGGCCTCGGCGCCGCCGAACTTGGCCTCTGCCGCGGCGCGGACGCGGTCGCAGTGGCCGTGCATCCCCTTGCCCAGGAAGCGGCCGATGGGCAGGTCCATCGGGTGGTCGGTGCTGACCACGTCCACGCCCCAGATGTGGATCTGCTTCTCCAGCAGCCACGGCACCATGTCGGGGTGCGCGCCGGGATGCATGTGGATGTACTTCTCCTCGTCGGGCGTGCTTCCCCACTGCGCGAAGCGGTGCCAGCCGGTGTGCAGGATCAGCAGGTCGCCGTTGCGCACCTCCACGCGGTCCTCGATCATCTTCGGCGTGTACAGGGCCAGCTCGTCCATCTCGCCGGTCAGGTCCACGATCACGCCGGGGCCGCAGAGCCACTCCATGGGGATCTGGTCGATGGTCATCCCGCCGGTCACGAAGTGGCGCGGCGCGTCCAGGTGCGTGCCCATGTGGTTGGACGTCTGGATGTACTGCGCGTTCACGCCGTGCTCGGCCTTGCGCTTGATGTACTTCACCTCGAACGGCGGGTAGTAGGGCCAGAACGGCGCCTGCTCGTTCAGCGGCTGCGACAGATCGTAGACCTTCATCGTGCTCCGGATGGACAGGGGTGATGAGTGCTGGACTTCCGTCCTGAACTTCGACTTCAACTTCAACCGCAGGATCTGGGCGTGTTTGGCGCTCAGGCGCCAAAACGGGCTGCGCGCGCGGTAGGCAACGATACGACTGTTGCCAACCGCGCCGGGCCCGCGGCGGCCCGCAACTTTCGGTGCGGATACGGCTTCGGGCGCGACGGGCCGCCGCGTTCCCGGCCCTCCGGGCGCGCATCCCTCACGCGGGTGCGCGTCCGCGTCCCCCGCGCCGCCCTCACCCCGCGCCGGAGGGCGCGACCCTCTCCCGGCCCGGGAGAGGGTGGCCATCCAGCATCCGCGCCCCTCGCACGCTCCGGCTCACACCAGCCTCGCCGTCAGGCACCGATGCCATCCAGCTACCTCTCCCGGTACGGGAGAGGTGGACGGCCTAACCTAAGCCGGCCGGAGAGGGCGCGATGCCGCGGACGCGCCGATGTCGCGGCCGCAGTCCCGCAGGGACTTTGTGCTGTTGTTGCCGCGAATTCATTCGCCTCCTCAACCTCGGCCGCCCGCAGCCGCCCGCGCGAACGCCACCGGCAGCGCGCGCGCCACCAGCACGCCCACCAGGTGCCGCCGGTAGTCGGACGACGCGTGGATGTCCGCGGGCGGGTCGATCTCCGCGCGGGCAGCCTCGGCCGCGGCGGCGAACGCGTCGTCGCCCGGCGCGGCGCCGATGAGGGCGTCCGCGGCGCCGCGCGCCAGGACCGGGCCCTCGCCCACGCCCAGGAGCGCGATGCGGGCGGCGTCGCACTTCCCGTCCTCATCCACCGACACGCTCATGGCCAGGCCGGCGAGCCCGAAATCCCCGTGGCGGCGGCTGATCTCCATGAACGCCCAGCCGGGGCGCGCCGCGGGCGCGGGAATCTCGATCTCCCCCAGCATCTCGTCGTGCTCCAGCGCGGTCGCGAACAGGCCGGTGAAGAACTCGTCCGCCGCCAGCGCGCGCATGCCGCCGGGGCCGCGCAGGTGGAAGCGCGCGCCCAGCGCCAGCATCACCGCGGGGAGCTCCGCCGCCGGGTCCGCGTGCGCGATGCTGCCGCCCATCGTGCCGCGGTTGCGGATCTGCGGGTGGGCCACGAAGGGGAGCGCCTCGGCCACCAGCGGCGCCGCGCGGGCGATCAGTTCGCTGCGCTCCGCCACCCGCTGCCGCACCATCGCCCCGATGCGCAGGGCGCCATCCACCTCGCGGATGGAGTCCAGCCCCAGGATGCGGTTCAGGTCGATGAGCACGCCCGGCGCGGAGAGGCGGAAGTTCATCGCCGGCACCAGGCTCTGCCCGCCGGCCAGCAGCTTCGCCTCCCACCCGTGCTGCGCCAGCAGCGCCAGCGCCTCCTCCACCGTGTCAGGGCGGTGGTACTCGAACGGCGCGGGCTTCACGCGCGCCTCCGGGCCGGGCTGGAAGAGGCGAATGAATTCGCGGCAACAACCGCACAAAGTCCCTGCGGGACTGGCCTCCGGCTGTGGCTCGCCTCCTCTGGCACCCGGCACACCGAACCCTGGAAAGTGCGCCCGATCTGGCAGGGCGCGCCAAAGCCCCGTCCCTCCCCCAGGCAGTTTTGGGGGAGGGACAGGCTGTCCGGCGACGCGACGGGAGTCGCGCCGGACAGCCAGGGAGAGGGCCCGCGAGGCTGCGGGCTCGCGCCGGGTCCGATCGTCCGGGTCATCGGAGCGTTCCCGGGGGGAGATCCTGGTCCAGGTCGGACACCGTCAGCGGCTCGTCGGGGATCCCCGGCGCGAGCGGCGTCTCGGGCGCGGCTTCGTCCAGGTCCATCATCACCGCGACGACGTCGTCCTCGGCGGACCGCGGCTCATCTCCCGATGACGCGGTTTCGGCGGCCGGCGGGGCATCTCCCGATTCGGGGTTCACCTCCGCCGCATCCTCCGCCGCATCGCCGTCGCCCACGATCTCGGCCTCGACCACCGTCGAGGTGGAAATGCCGAACGAGGCGGAGGCGCCACCAATGCTGGCGCCGATGCGCAGCTCCATCTCGCGGCTGAGCGCCTCGAGCCCCTGCCGCGTCAGCAGCCTGGCGACCTGGTCCAGCAGCCGCTGCCCGATCCCGGCCACCTTCCCGCCGATCTGCAGGTCCGCGTGGTAGCGCATGGTGGTCGCCTGCTCCACCTCCAGCAGCTCCACGGTCGCGCTGCCGCGGGTGAAGCCCAGCGGGCCCTTGCTGTCCACCTTCATCAGGTAGCGCGCGGGCTCCTCGCGGTCGTGCAGGGCCACGCTGAGCGTCCACTGCGCCGCCGTCACCGGCCCCACGCCGATGCGGATCGTCCCCTCGTACGTCCCGTCGCCGGTGGCGATCAGGCGCTGGGCGCCGGGCATGGCCTTCACCAGCACGTCGGGGTCCTGCAGCAGCACCCACACGCGGTTGCGCGGGGCGCGGAAGGTGAACTCGCCGTCCACGATCATGCGTCCGCCTCCATCGTCGCGGGGATCGTCTCGCCGCGCGCGGCGCGCACCGGCGCCGAGCGCAGGATCTCGAAGAGCTGGTTGGGGCTCAGGGGGATCTCGGTGATCTCGATCTCCCAGTCGCTCAGCGCGTCCTCCACCGCCTGCGCGAACAGGGCGCCCGAGGGGATGCATCCCGCCTCGCCCACGCCCTTCAGCCCCAGCGTGTTCATCGGCGCGGGGGTCTCGCGGTGCGCCATCCCCACGCGCGGCACGTCCAGCGAGGTGGGCAGCAGGTAGTCGGCGAACGAGGCGTTCATCAGCTGGCCGTTCTCGTCGTAGTGCAGCTTCTCGAAGAAGCAGTTGCCGATGCCGTGCGCCACGCCGCCCTGGATCTGCCCTTCGACGAGCATGGGATTGATCAGCTTGCCGCAGTCGTGCACCACCACATAGCGGACGAACCGGGCCATCGCCGTCTCCGCGTCGACCTCCACCACGGCCGCGTGCACGCCACTCGCCGTCGATCCGCGGTCCGGGCCGAAGTAGGCGGTGCACTCCAGCCCCGGCTCGGTTCCCGGCGTCACCCCGCCGCGCAGCGGATTCGCGCGCAGCGCCAGCTCGCCCAGCGTCATCGACCGCTCCGGCTGGCCGCGCACCCGCGCCGTCCCGTCCACCAGCTCGATCTCGCTCTCGGGGACGTTCAGCAGGCGGGCGGACACCTCGATCACCTTCTCCCTGACCTTGGTCGCCGCCGCGTGGCAGGCGCTGCCCGCGACCACCGCGCCGCGGCTGGCGAAGGTGCCCGTTCCCCAGTTGAACTCGCGGGTGTCGCCGGTGACCACCAGCACGTCGGCCACGCCCACGTCCAGCGCCTCGGCCACGATCTGCGCGAAGGCGGTGTAGTGCCCCTGCCCCTGCGTCCCCAGCCCCGTCGCCACGCGCACGCGGCCGTTCGGCTCGATGGTCACGCGGGCGCCCTCGTACGGGCCGATCCCCGTTCCCTCCACGTAGCTGACGATGCCGATCCCCAGCCGCCGCCCTTCCGCCGCTGCGCGGGCCTTCTCCTCCGCCCACCCATCCCAGCCGATCATCTCCAGCGCCGTCTCCAGCGCGGGGCGGTAGTTGCCGCTGTCGTAGACCAGGGGCTGGAAGTCCTGGAAGAGGATCTTGTGGTCGTGCGGGAAGTCGTCCTGCACCAGGTAGTTGCGGCGCCGGATCTCGGCCGCGTCGATCCCGGTCTCGCGCGCGGCGAGGTCCAGCAGGCGCTCCATCACGAACACGCCGTGCTGCCGCCCCGCGCCGCGCACCGGCGTCACCGTCGTCCGGTTGGTGAAGACGGCGCTGAACTCGGCGTCGTAGCTGGGCACGTCGTACGGGCCCAGCAGCGTGCACTGGCTGTTGATGGGAACGGTCAGGCCGTACGGGTCGAAGGCGCCGCAGTCGTGCAGGAAGCGGTCACGCACGCCCAGGATGCGGCCCTCGGCGTCCACCGCCATCTCCGCGTCGTGCACCTGCCCGCGCTCCTGGGTGGTGGCGTAGAAGTTCTCCTGCCGGTCCTCCGTCCACTTCACGGGCCGCCCCAGCCGCATCGCCGCCCAGGGGACGAGGACTTCCTCGGGATAGAACATCATGATCTTGGGCCCGAAGCCGCCGCCCACGAACGGCGCCACCACGCGCACCTGGCTCTGCATCAGCCCCAGCATGGCCGCCAGCCCGTTGCGGATGGGGATGGGCGCCTGCGTGGTGTCCCAGATCGTCATCTCCTGCGCCTGCTCGTCCCACCGGGCCGCGACCGCGCGGTTCTCGATGGCCGCGCTGGCCCCGCGGTCGTAGTGGAAGCGGCGGGCAACGACCACGGCGGCGCTGCGCCTGGCCTCGTCGTAGTCGCCGTGGCGCTGGCGGACGTGCGCGGCCAGGTTCGTCCCCAGCTGCGGGTGGATGATGGGCGCGTCCGGGTCCAGCGCGCGCTCCAGGTCGCCCACCACCTCCAGCGGCTCGGCGTCCACGAAGATGTCGGCCAGCGCGTCCTCGGCGATGTAGCGGCTCTCCGCCACGATCATGGCGATGGGCTCGCCGGCGTGGCGCACGCGGTCCTTCGCGAGCGGCACCTGCGTCGCCTGGTTGAAGACGATGCCTTCGATGGGCGGCGGGGGGACCAGGAGGGGGCCCGGCTTCCAGTAGTCGCCCAGGTCCCCGGCGGTGTAGACGGCGACGACGCCGGGCCGCTCGCGCGCGGCGGAGACGTCCACCGAGTTCAGCACGGCGTGCGCGTAGTCGCTGCGCAGGAAGGCCACGTGCAGCATCCCCTCCAGGCGCACGTCGTCCACGAACAGCGCGTGCCCCGTGAGCAGCCGCGCGTCCTCGTTGCGGACGATGGACTGGCCGACGTAGCGGTGGCTCATCGTGCCGCCTCCGGGCGGGATCCCGCGGCGGCCGTTCCGGGCTCATCCGGAAGCCCGCTGCCGCGACAGGGGAGGGCGAATGAATTCGCGGCAACAACGGCCCGAAGTCCGCCTTCGCGGACTCGCGCGTCGCCATCGCTGCGACTCTTCAGGCGCCGCGCGATGACGTCATCCTGAGGCCGGCCACGCCGGAACCCGAACCCGCACAGGGCCTTGCAGGCCGAAGGATCTACAGCCTGCTCCGCACGTGAGCTGGCCTCTGGCGCCGGATCTCGCCTCGCGTAAGCGCTCACACGGCCTCCACCGGCTGGGGATCGGGGTCGATGGAGAGGAGGCCGGCCGACGCGCCGCGCGCCCGCTCGGCCGCAAGGAGCACGGCGTCGACGATCTTCGCGTAGCCGGTGCAGCGGCAGAGGTTGCCGGAGATGGCCAGGCGGACGTCGTCCTCGGTGGGATCGGGGTTCTCGGCCAGGAAGGGAATCAGCGTCATCAGGAACCCCGGCGTGCAGAAGCCGCACTGCAGCCCGTGCGCGTCGCGAAAGGCCTCCTGCAGCGGGTGCAGCGTATCCCCGTCCGCCAGCCCCTCCACGGTCCGCAGCTCGCACCCGTCCGCCTGCGCGGCGAAGATCAGGCAGCTGCGCACGGGCAGCCCGTCCATCAGCACGGTGCACGCGCCGCAGACGCCGTGCTCGCACCCCACGTGCGTGCCGGTGAGCCCCAGCTCGTGGCGGATGAAGTCGCTCAGCAGCAGCCGCGGCTCCACCTCGCGCTGGTGCCCGGAGCCGTTGACGGATACGGAGATGGAGACGGATGGCGGCATCCGTTTCGGGGGATGGATGGGACGGGACGGCCCCGCGCCGCGGCTGGTGAGCGGTGATGCCGCGGCGTGCGGGGAGAAGGATTTCGCAGATTAGCGCGGGAAGCGGCGGGCGGCAAGCAGCCGGCGGGAACTCGTGTTTCGGCGGGAGGCGCATCGATCGCCAGCGGTGCGCGCTCCGTCCCCGCGGGCCCTCTCCCTGGCTCGCCCGGCGCGACTCCCGTCGCGCCGCCGGGCCGCCTGTCCCTCCCCCCAAACTGCCTGGGGAGGGACGGGGTCTCGGCGCGGCCATCGGGCGCCGGCGCAATCCGAAAGCCCGGCGTGACAGGACGTCCGGGAAACGCGCGGATGCCGGAGAGGGAGTCCGCGAAGGCGGACTTCGGGCCGTTGTTGCCGCGAATTCCATTCGCCCTTCCCCGGCAAGCTCCACATCCCGCCCGGCGCGGGTGTGCAGCGCGGGCACGAAGACGCTAGCTTTTCCGCGGTGCCCGGCGGCACGGTCCGTTCGATGCAACCCTGCCCGCCGTCGGTCCGTAATCAAACGCACTCACGCACTTCCGCACTCACGCACCTCGGTTTGTCCGGCATCCTCGCCCTCCTCCTCGGCCGCCGCCTGTGCGACCGCTACCGCGTCGACTCCGTGATCGCAACGGGCGGCATGGGCGCGGTGTGCCGGGCGTTCGACCTGAACCTGGAGCGCGACGTGGCCGTGAAGGTGGTCACCGCCGTGGCCCCCGACGCGGACGAGGCCGGGCGATTGAAGGCGCGCTTCCACCGCGAGGCCACCGCCGCGGCGCGGCTCCGCCACCCCAACGTGGTCACGGTCCACGACTTCGGCACCGACCGCGAGCTGGGGATCGACTTCCTGGTGATGGAGCTGCTGGCGGGCGAGGACCTGTCCGCGCGGATGCGCCGCGCCGCCGGCCCGCTCCCCGTGGAGGAGGCGGTGGAGATCCTGCGCGAGGGGGGGATGGGGCTGGCCGCCGGCCACCGCGCGGGGATGGTGCACCGCGACGTGAAGCCCGCCAACATCTACCTGGTGGCCGAGCCGGGCGGGTGGGAGGTGAAGGTGCTGGACTTCGGCATCGCGCAGGTGCGGCAGGAGGCGGGCGAGACGGCCGCACGCCTCACCCGCTTCGGCGCGCCGCACACGCCGCGCTACGCGTCGCCCGAGCAGCTGGCGGGGGGCATGCGGCTGACGGCGGCCAGCGACATCTACTCCTTCGCGCTGACGGGGCTGGAGATGCTCTCCGGCGAGCACCCGGGCGGGCTGAACACCACCGGCGACGACCGCGAGGCCGCGCGCGCGGTGAAGCGCCTCCTGTCGCGCCGGCCCGAGGTGCCCATGCGGCTGGCCGCCGTCCTCCGCCGCGCGCTGCGGCTGGACCCGGCGCTGCGCTTCGCCGACGCGGACGCCTTCCTGGACGCGCTGGAGGAGTGGGACCACGCACCCCCGCGCGACGCCGCCTCGGCCGCCGGGTACGCCTCCATCCTCCCCTCGGCCCCGCACTCCGTCCCCGCGTCCGCGCTGGCCGACGACGCGACGGAGATCGCGCCGCGGCCGATGGCCGACGGGACCATGGCCGCGCCGCCGGCGTTCGCCATTCCCCATCCCCCGCCCGTCGTCTTCCAGCCCTCGGCCGTGGCCGCGCCGCCCGCCGCCCCCGCGCAGCAGCCGGGCGACGCCGATGCCGCCGCGGCGACCGAGGCCGCGCCGAAGCCGAGGCGCCGCCTGCGCCTGCGGCCGGCGGGGTGGATCCTGCTGCTCCTGGTGCTGGCGCTCGCCGCGGCGGTGCTGGTGTGGCCGCACGGCCC
The DNA here is from genome assembly GCF_035474595.1 of Longimicrobium sp. NCBI lineage: Bacteria > Pseudomonadati > Gemmatimonadota > Longimicrobiia > Longimicrobiales > Longimicrobiaceae > Longimicrobium > Longimicrobium sp. The sequence continues at coordinate 10,639 of NZ_DATIND010000141.1, read as the reverse complement.
GCGCGGCCGCATCCGTTCCGGCGGTGGCGGGGCGGCGCGGCCCTCGGCGGAGACGCCGCAGGCGCCGGCCGGACCGGCGGGCGGGCCGCAGCTGGCGTGGGCCGAGTGGTACCGCGTGACCAACGGCGGCGCCTTCGGGCGGGGCGACACCGTCTTCGTGGTCATCATCGCCTCGTTCACCGCCGACCAGATGGCCGAGGCGAAGGTGATCCACGACGCGGTGAAGGCCAAGGGCTACGACGTGGGTCTCGCCAACTCCAGCGTCTACCGCGAGCTGCGCGACGGCTACGTGGCGCTGGTGGCCGGCCCCTTCGCCACGCACGAGGGCGCCGCAGACGCGCTCCCGGACCTGCGCCGCGACGCCGCGCACGACGCCTTCCTCAAGCGCGTCACCCTCCGCCGCCCCTGATCCGGCGCCTCGACGCCACGAGCCCCCGACATCCTCGCGAGTCGAGTACGACGCCGCGCCCGATCACGGGAGGCCGTCCCCTCGAACCGGCGACTCCTCCCGAGCCGAACAGCCTCGCGCAGTTTGCGAGGCTTCCCGTGGTTGTTGCCGCGGCTTCAGCCGCCGGTGCTCCGCGCGCCGCCGCCTGCCTCAGCCGATGCAAACGAAAGCGGGGGGACCGGCCGTGAAGCCGATCCCCCCGCTCGTTCTTCATCTGCCGGAGCGCCCGCGTGGATCAGGGCGTGAAGGTCGAATTCTGCGCCTTGGGCGTACCGCGGTTGGTGACGGTTCCGTTGCTGTACGTCGCCGTGACCAGCGCGCTGGCCCAGTTGCTTCCGTCCATGTTCGAGTTGTCCAGCGCCGGGTTCTTCAGCTCGCGGCTGACGCCGTCCTGGGCCGAGGTCGAGGCCTGCGCGTACTGCGTGCGGTCGATGGTGAGCGTGTCGGTGCCGTACACCCGCGCGATCTTGAAGGCGTCCAGGCTGCTGGCCAGGGCCAGCGCCCCCCCGTAGGAGTAGTCGACCGTCGCGCCGCCGTTGGTGGTGCTGCTGGTCGACCCGCCCACGGTCACGTAGCCGCCCGACGGCACCACCAGGTCCTGCGAGATCAGGTGGTACGGGCGCCGCCCCGAAGCGGCCGAGTCGGCGATCACCAGGCCGTTCAGGTTCACCGGGCGCGAGCCGGCGTTGTACAGCTCCACCCAATCCCCCGTGGTCTCCATGGTGGTGCCCGAGGGGTTCACCAGCAGCTCGTTGATCACCAGCAGGTACTGCACGTCGGTTTCCACGAAGAGCTGGAAGGTGAACGTCCCCACCGTGGCCGGCATCAGCAGCTGCCAGGTCTTCGCCGACGAGACCTGGTCCTTGGCCAGGATCTCGTGGTACGCGAAGTACGGCTGGTTGCTCCGGGTGAAGAGGTCGGTGCCGTCGGCGTTGGCCACCTCGATGCTCCCGCTCCCCGACGTCGTGGTGGGCCCGCTCTCGAAGAACACCTGGATCCCCTCCGGATCGGCCACGGTGCCGTCGGGGGTGCCCATGGCCTCGTTCATCAGGTTCTGCACCGTCATGTCGAACTGGAAGATCTCGCTCTGCGAGTCGTAGCTCACGTTGCTGGACGTGAGCTTGATGTTCGCGTTCTGGCCGCCGATGATGACCCCGCGCGCCTGCCCGTTCAGGACGGCCGACGGGGTGCAGCGCACCGCGCGCGTGGCGATGCTGGCGGTGCAGTCGAACGCGGCCAGCGCGTGCGCGGGCGTGGCGGCGCGAGGATCCGTGGCCACGCCGGTGGGCTGGCCGTCGGAGCAGGCGCCGGCCAGCGCCATGGCGCCGAACGCCGCGAGCGCGGAAAGCCGGGCGGGCGTGAACACACCGGCAGGGACGCGGGGCATCGGGTCTCCCGGAAGGAAGTGGAGGGCGACGGAGAAACCGTTCGCCGTCGAAGGCACGAGCGCGTCCTGCGGAGCCGGTGGATTCCGGCCTCGCCCGCGATCGGTGGGTTCATGATGCTTCGCGCGCCCGTGCAGCGAAAAGCGCCGGTGTGGGGCCCGGCTCGGGGCGCGTGGTGTTCGGAAGACGTGCCGCGGGTGGGACGATGCGGCAACCGAATTTAGCCGAATGTCTCGCCCTGCGCAACGTATGTTCATCTTCAGAACTGCAACCTGACTGCGGAGACCAGTCTCATCAGGCAAGCAGCCGCGCGGATGTTCGCGACGACGAACTGCTACGTCGCGAAGTTTCTCCGCCCGGAACGGGACGATCATCCGCTCTGTCGCGGGAACGCACGGGATGGGGCTTCGGCGCGCGCTCCGATGCGCAACGAAGGCGGGGGGACCGCATCGCCGGTCCCCCCGCTTTTCTTCATCCGATCTCCCGGGGCCGGTACCGCGCCGGATCAGGGCGTGAAGACCGAGTTCTGCGCCTTGGGCGTTCCGCGGCCGCCGGGGCCGTAGACCGCGGTGACGGACGCGTCGCCCCAGTTGCTGCCGTCCATGTCCGCGTTGTCGAGCGCGGGGTTCTTCAGCTCGCGGCTGATGCCGTTCTGGGCCGAAACCGCGGCCGACGCGTACTGGGTGCGGTCGATGGTAAGCGTGTCGGTGCCGTACACGCGGGCGATCTTGAACGCGCCCAGGCTGTTCGGGAACCCGCTCATGGTGTACACGTAGTCGATGGGCACGCCGCCGTTGCTGGTGGTGTTGGTGGTTCTCCCCAGCGTGGCGTACCCGCCGGGCTGCACCACCAGCGACGCCGCGATCACGTCGTACGCCCGGCGCCCGGCCGCCGCCGAGTCGGCGATCACCAGGTTCTGCATGTTCACCGGGCGCGTGCCGGCGTTGTAGACCTCGATCCACTCGCCGCTGGCGTCGGAGATGGTGCCGCCGGGGTTCACCAGCATCTCGTTGATCACCAGCAGGTACTGCACGTCGGTCTCCACGAACAGCGTAAACGTGAACGAAGAGACCGTCTCCGGCATCTGCAGCTGCCAGGTCTTCGCCGCCGACACCGCGTCCTTCGCCAGGATCTGGTGGTACGCGAAGAACGGCTGGTTGCTGTTGGTGAAGGTCCCCAGCCCGTCGGCGTTCGCCACGCTCGCGCTTCCCGTGCCGACCGTGACCGTGGGGCCGCTGGCGAAGAACACCTGGATGCCGTCGGGGTCGGGCACGGTGCCGTCGGGGGTGCCGATGGCCTCGTTCATCAGGTTCTGCACCGTCAGGTCGAACTGGAAGATCTCGCTCCCCGCGTCGTAGCTCACGTTGCTGGACGTCAGCTTCATGTTCACGTTCTGGCCGCCGATGACGACCCCCCGGGCCCGACCGGCGAGCGTCGTCGATGGCGTGCAGCTCACCGTGCGCGCGGCGGCGCTGGCGGTGCAGTCGAACGCCTGCAGCGCGTGCGCGGGAAGCGACGGGCCGGCGGGCACCGCGGCGGTCGGCGGGGTGTCGGAGCAGGCGGCCAGCGCGGCGGCGCCGGCGGCCATCGATACGAAGAGCAGCGCGGGCCCGAGGGCGCGGGCGGTGGGGAGGTGCATCGACTCTCGCTTAAAATGTGGCGGACAAGGAATGGCGCAGGAGCCGACGCCAGGAACGCGCGTGCGCGCCGCGGGGCCGGGCGGTCCGGCCTCGCGGGTTGATGCGTCGTACATGTCGGAGGCGCGCGCCCGTGTGGGGGAAGGCCGTGGAGAAGGGAACCGGCCGCGGGAGCGCGATTGGACGAAATGCGTGGACGGGCGTTGGCAGAACCTAGCGGTTGCGGAAGGTTCGCGCAACGCCGGTTCTCCATCCATCTCCGGATCGATGTGGCGCGGAAGGGGCGGCATGGCATGGGAACGGTGCGCGGCGGTCGCTCCGGCCCGCTCGCTCCGCATCCTCTCCTCCTCTATCTTCCCCCTCACCTTCGCACTCTCGCACTTTCGCACTCTCGCACCTTCGCATCCATGAAGGCCGTTCTCTTCGACGTCGGCAACACGCTGCTCTGGCTGGACCACCCGTTCGTCATCGAGACGCTGCGCGAGCACGGCGTGGCGGCCACGGAGGGCGAGCTGATCGCCGCGCAGTACGGGGCCAAGCTGCTGCTCGACGAGCTGGTGCGCACCGGCCGCGCCGGCGACGACGCCACCCGTGGCCGCGTCTTCTTCGCCGAGGTCTTCCGCCAGCTGGGGATCGGGGACGAGCTCTTTCCCTCCATCGCCCAACGCCTCTACGCGCGGCACGCCGAGCGCAACCTGTGGTGCAGCGTCCGCGAGCGGACGGCGGAGACGCTGGAGGAGCTGCGCCGCCGCGGCTGGCGGCTGGGCGTCATCTCCAATGCCGACGGGCGGGTGGAGGCGCTGCTGCAGGACGTGGGGCTGCGCGATCACTTCGAGTTCGTGATCGACTCGGGGAGCGTGGGGGTGGAGAAGCCCGACCCGCGCATCTTCCGCATGGCGCTGGAGCGGATGGGCATCGAGCCGCACGACGCCGTCTACGTGGGCGACGTGTACGAGATCGACGTGGCCGGCGCCCGCGCGGCGGGGATGCGGGCCATCCTCCTCGACCCGCTCTCCCGCCTGGGGCACCTGGACTGCGACCGCGTGGCCGCGCTGCACGAGCTTCCCGATCGGCTGGCGGAGGCGGCGTGAGCGGCGCGCGCGGCTGGTGGGAGGACTACTTCGACCAGACCTTCGTCTCGCTGTACCGCGACTTCCTCACCCCCCAGCGCACCGCGCGCGAGATCCAGGGGCTCAGGGAGATGGTGCCGCTCCCGCCCGGCGGCGAGGTGCTGGACCTGGCCTGCGGGTGGGGGCGGCACTCGGTGGAGCTGGCCCGCGCCGGCTTCCGCGTCACCGGGCTGGACCTTTCCGAGACGCTGCTGGCCCGCGCCCGCAAGCGCGCCGCGGCCGCCGGCATCGGCGTCGATTTCGTGCGCGGCGACATGCGCGAGGTGCCGTGGAAGGAGCGGTTCGACGCGGTGATCTCCCTCTACTCCTCGCTGGGCTACTTCCTTTCCGACGACGAGGACCTGCGCGTTCTCCGGGGCGCCCGCGACGCGCTGCGGGGCGACGGCGTGTTCGTGCTGGAGACCATGCACCGCGACCACATCGTGGGCGACTACGCCACCCGCGACTGGTGGGAGACCGACGATGGGACGACCGTGTGGGTCGAGCGCGAGTTCGACGCCGTAGACGGCGTGAGCCGCGAGTGGACGCGCTGGAGCCGGGGGAAGGAGCGCGGCGAGAAGTACCACGAGCTGCGCGTCCGCACGGCGACCGGGTGGGACCGCCTCCTCCGCCAGGCCGGCCTCGTTCCCGTGGACTGGTATGGGGATTGGGAGCTGGCGCCCTTCATCCACACCAGCGAGGACCTCATCGTCGTCTGCCGGCGGGGCGGGTGATGGAGATGGAGATCGAGACGGATCCGCCCGAGCCGCCCGCCTGGTTCCCGGCCGAGGACGGATCCACCCTCGGCCAGCCGGGCACCGAGGGCGGCATCATCCTCCGCGACGACGAGCATCCCTGGGGCGCGCGCATCACCCTGGAGCGCGGCTCCGAGGTCGTGCCGTTCGCCATCACCTGCGGCATCTACGGCTGGATGATGCACACGTGCTGGCTCCCCACGCTCGGCCAGGCCGAGCGCGAGTTCGCGCAGATGCGCGACGCGATCTCCGCCATCCTGGAGATGATCCCGCTCTCCAGTGATCCCCTCGCCGACGAGAAGATGCGCGCCGCCGCCGGCGCCATGGGACGCTTCACGCTCCGCTTCCCCTGAATCGCGAACGTCGTGGCGCAGCACCTTTCCGACGTCCCGCCTCCATCGTCATCGGGCAGGTCCTCGTCGTAGCTGGCGCCGCCGAAGCCCTGAAAGGAGCGACGCGGCGGAAGAGGGGTTTCCGCCGCGTCGTGGCATTTTTCGGAAAATCCGGCGTGCCCTACATCGTCACCGGGCACTGGGTGAACAGGCAGGTGCTGTCCGCGGTGCGCATCTCCGCCAGCTTCTCGTTCGCCGGAGTGACCTCGAAGGTCGAAACCCGCAGCGTTTCCACTTCCAGGCGCAGCGTCTTCATCCGACTCTCCCATGTTGTGTGGTGTGCGGACTGCCGTCTCGTCTATTTTTGCGGATAACGACAGGGTTTGCAAGAGGGGATGAAGATGGCGATGCTCGAACGGAAATCGGGAGCGGAGGGGTGGCGCCTCCGCTCCCGATCTTCCGTCCAGCGAACCAGGTCCGTCGCGCGCATCATCCGATCGAACGGCGCGCGGTGCGGGTCAGCAGGGGATGCCGGCGTTGGGGAAGGAACGGACCGGTCGCCTGGGTCGCGCGGGTCTGATACCGATTTCGGAGATCGATCGTGCAATCCGGAAGCGCACGTGCGACCTCGCCCACAGATCCTTCGGCCTGCAACCGATCGTGTGGGGGCAACGACGGTGGCCGGCCTCAGGATGACGTCTCTCTATGCGTTTTTCTACGCACAGATGATTACCAGATCCGGTCTGATGACGCGCCGCGGTGTGGATGCGGACACCGCGTGCGCGGAAGGTGACGTGCTCGCCCCCCGTGCGGAGCCAGATCGGCACCGGGACCGGTCCGGCACCGCAAGCCGAAGGGCGGCAGCGCGTTGGCCCCGCTCCCCCCCGCCGCGCCGCCCGCGAGGCCGCAACGGATCGTGACATCCGGATGCCTCTCCATTACAGCCGCCCTCTGGCGAAATCGTCGCCATCACGACGCCCGGACCCCGCGATTCCGCCCTAACTCCCCGGCATGCGAAGGTGTCCTGCATGCGAAGGTGTCCTGAGGGTTCGGCGCGACCGCGACCGGCGGCCGTACCGGGGATGATCGGTTCTCCCTGGCGGTTGGCTCCGGTCGTCCTTGCGGGAATATGGGGTCCCATGTAATAATTCCACATGGCCTCCGCCTCTCGCCGCGAGCCGCGGTTCCGGCAGGAGATCACCGTTCCCAGACCCGGCCGTGCCCCACGCGCGGCTTCCCATTTTTACAGAGCCATGACCCACCCAGCTCGTTCAGCGCGCGGCGGAGCACGCCGCGCGGCCATCTCGCTCGTCCGTTTCTCCGGCGCGCTGGCGCTGGCCGTGCTCGGCGCCTGCGGCGACCGCTCCGCGGCGCCCGTCGGGCCCGAGGCGCCGTCCAACGCACCGCCCGCCTCCGCGGTGGAGGCCCTGACCTGCAAGGCCTCGCGGCGTACCCTCGTCCTCTCCTGCCACGCGGCCGGCCCCGTGAACGCGGGAACCTCCGCCCAGCGGATCGTGGGCGGCCAGGGCGTCTACATCCGCCTGCGCTCCGGCAACGTCACCTTCGACTCCGCCACGCAGGTGCTGAGCGCCGACGTCACCGTGCAGAGCCTGGCGTCCGAGTGGCTGGGAACGCCCGACAGCACCACCGTGACCGGCATCCGCGTCTTCTTCTCGCAGGGCCCGGTGGTGGTCGCCGGCCAGGGCGAGGTCGCGGTGGCCGACCCCGACGGATACGACACTTTCACCGCCAGCACCCAGCCGTACTACAGCTATCCCGTCATCGTCAAGCCGCTGGAGGTGTCGCCCGCACGCACCTGGCGCTTCCAGCTTTCGCCGGGCGTCGAGCAGTTCTCGTTCGGCGTGTATCTCAGCACCGAGGTCACCGGCCACGGCGCGCAGCTGGAGCCCGTTTCGCCGGTGCGCGTCACGGTGGCCGGCCTGCCGTGGGCCGACACCGGCGCGGTGGCGCTGCCGGACGCCGACGTGGTGATGCAGAACGGGCTGCTGCGGCTGCGGCGCACCTTCAGCGTCCACACGGGGAGCCACCGGGTCGAGGGGTTCAGCGGCGGCCAGTGGACGTACCTGAACTCGGCGCTGTACGGCGACTGGACGTTCATCACCGCCAGCGTGATCACGCCGCCCACCGCGGTGGAGGTGCTGGTGAACACCGACACGCTGGCCGCCGTGCGCTGGACCTACGCCAACCACGTGGTGCCGGCGCGCTACACCGACACCACGTACGCCTACCCCTTCACCAAGACCGTGTGGCTGCGGGCCCGCGACCGCGGCTACTACGTGCGCTTCGACATCCTCTCCCCCGCGCCCGACGGTGTCACCGCGGGGGAGCACGAGGTGGGCTGGGGCGGGGTGAACCGCAACGGCCGGATCCGCACCTCCACCACCGACGTGCTGACCGACACGCTGGCGAACAACCTGATCCTGAACGCCGCGCGCGGCGTGGACGCGCTGGAGTACGACGTCACCGGCGACCCGTGGCGGCGGGTGGTGGTGCCGATGCCCACCGACCAGATGGTGATCGGCGTGTTCAGCGGCAACATCTCCGGCGCGTGGTACTACGGCCTGAAGCGCCGCGCGCAGTACGGCGCGTACGTCTACGCCGCGCCCGTCGACGACACGCCGCCCACACGCACGGTGTGCCGCGACGCCATTGCCCGGGCGCCGTTCCCGCTGCCGGAGATGGACGCCGCCAACTGCGGCCCCACGCCCTGACGCGCGGCGGGTCCGGTTGCGGCGGCGCGGCCGCCGATCGGCACAAAGGAGGGAGCGGAGACCGGTTCCGCTCCCTCCCTTCGTTCGTGCGCCGCCGCGCTCCCCGGCGATTCGCTCCGCACCGGCACTCGGCTTGCCGCAACCGCGTGCGGTGGCCTATGTTCAGCAGGCTCCGCCCCGACCGCGGAGCGCGTTCATCCATCGATCCGACGAAGAAGTTCATCGATATGTCCGAACGGAAGATCCGCGTCCTCGTAGCCAAGCCCGGGCTGGACGGGCACGACCGCGGCGCCAAGGTCATCGCCGCCGCGCTGCGCGACGCGGGGATGGAGGTCATCTACACCGGGCTGCACCAGACGCCCGAGATGGTGGTGAACGCCGCCATCCAGGAAGACGTGGACGTGGTGGCCATGTCCATCCTTTCCGGCGCGCACATGACGCTCTTCCCGCGGGTGAAGGCGCTGCTCGACGCCGAGGGCGCCGACCACATCCTGATCACCGGCGGCGGCATCATCCCCGAGGAAGACATGGCGGCGCTGGAGGGGCAGGGGATCGGCAGGCTCTTCGGCCCCGGCACCACCACCGGCGCCGCGGTGGAGTACATCCGCGAGTGGTTCGCGGAGCACGGCCGCGACCGCGAGCTGGTCGCGCAGTGAGCACCGTGGCCGACGCCCCCGAGGCGCCCGCGGAGCCGGAGTCGCGCGGGCGCCGGCTGGCCCGCGAGCTGGCCGAGCTCGAGGCCCGCCTCCGGCTGGGCGGGGGGCCCAGGCGCATCGAGCGCCAGCACGCCGACGGCAAGCTGACCGCCCGCGAGCGTATCGGCCTGCTGGTCGACCCGCGCACCCGCTTCCAGGAGATCGGCCTCCTGGTCGCGTACGACCGCTACGAGGGACAGGCGCCCGGCGCGGGGGTGGTGACCGGGATCGGCACCGTGGCCGGGCGCGAGGTGGTGGTCGTCGCCAACGACGCCACGGTGAAGGCGGGGTCGTGGTGGCCCGAGACCATCACCAAGATCCTGCGCGCGCAGGAAGTCGCCATGCGCTGCCGCGTCCCCATCATCTACCTGGTCGACAGCGCCGGCGTGAACCTGCCGTACCAGGGCGGCGTCTTTCCCGGGCAGTACGGCGCCAGCCGCATCTTCTACTACAACTCGGTGATGCGGCGCTACCTGAAGGTGCCGCAGATCGCCGCGGTCATGGGCCCGTGCATCGCCGGCGGCGCCTACCTTCCCGCGCTCAGCGACGTGATCCTGATGGTGGAGGGAACGTCGTTCATGGGGCTCGGCGGGCCCAACCTGGTGAAGGGGGCGACGGGGGAGACGGCGGACGCCGAGACGCTGGGCGGCGCGTGGACGCACAACGCCATCTCCGGCGTGGCCCACTACCGCGTTCCCGACGACCGCGCCTGCGTGGCGAAGATCCGCGACCTGGTGCGCGAGCTCCCGCGCCCCGCGGCCACCGAGCGGCAGCTGGACCCCGCGGACCCGGCGCGACCGGAGCGCGAGCTGTACGACATCCTTCCCGCGGACCACAAGCAGCCGTACGACATGCGGCGGCTGCTGTCGTGCATCCTGGACTCGGGCGACCTGGACGAGTTCCAGGCCGACTACGCGCCGGAGCTGATCTGCGGCACGGCGCGCATCCGCGGCATTCCCGTGGGCGTGATCGCCAACGCGCGGGGAATGCTGAAGGACCCGCACGGCGGCCGGCCCAAGTTCGGCGGGATCGTCTACGCCGACAGCGCCGACAAGGTGGCCTTCTTCATCGAGACGATGAACCGCCACGGCACGCCCATCCTGTTCGTGCAGGACGTCTCGGGCTTCATGGTGGGCACCGAGGCCGAGCACAGCGGAATCATCCGCGCCGGCGCCCGCTTCGTGGAGGCGATGGCGACGGCGACGGTGCCCAAGATCGTGCTGACGGTGAACCACGCCTCGGGCGCGGGCTACTACGCGATGGCCGGGCAGGGCTTCGACCCCGACTTCATCTTCAGCTGGCCCACCGGCCGCATGGCGGTGATGGAGGGCGAGGCCGCGGTGCAGGCCGTGCACGGCCCCGCGCTCGACAAGGCGAAGAAGTCCGGCGTCGCGCCGCCGCCCGAGGTGCTCGCGTCGGTGGACGAGATGCGCGCCGACTACGAGCACCAGCTCGACGCGCGCTATGCCGCCGCACGCGGCTACGTGGACGCGATCGTGCATCCGGAGGACACACGCGCTGTCGTCGGAATGGCGTTGCGTGCAAG
>NZ_DATIND010000140.1 GCF_035474595.1 Longimicrobium sp. | reverse complement strand
CCGGACGCAGCCGGTCACCGGCGACTGAAGTCGCAGCAACAACTACGGGAAGCCTCGCAAACTGCGCGAGGCTGATCCGCTCATTCTGTGGCATCAGCGCTCACGACCAATCTCCTTTCATCCTCCGTGGTCGCGCGCAGCTCGGTGTTCGACTCAGGATGACGTCGGTGGATGCAGTGTGCCGGCGCTTTCAGCGCGTCCTGAAGAGCGCCAGCAGGCGGGGCGCGTTCACCGAATCCACCGCGCTCCAGCCGGCGCGGAGGGCCGCGTCCATGTACCAGAAGGAGTGCTGGGCCACGCTGGTGTCGCTCGCCCAGACGCCGGCCTCGCGCCACGCGGCCGCCGCCCGCGGCTCGGTGCTCCAGTAGCGACGGACCGGCTCGGGCGCGGGGCTCCACGCGGCGATCCAGCGCGGGAGCACGGAATCCGCCACCAGGATGGTCCGCGAGTAGCTCTCGCCGCCGTCTCCGCAGATGAACGCCGCCTCGCGGATGAAGCGGTAGCCGCCCTGCAGCCGCCCGCCGCGCGTCCACTGCGCTTCCCAGCTCCAGGGCGATCCGGGGTCCCGCTTCTCGTCGTCTTCGCCTATGCCGCACGGCGTCTGCAGGAAACCGAGCGTGGCCGCGGCGCTGTCGCGCGCCATCACCGATGCTTCGGGCTCTGGCACGGTGTCGCCCGCGAGCGGTGCCCAGGCCACGTCGTCGGCGGGGAGGCCGTGGGCGCCGCAGGCGTCGTACGCGGCCTTCACGCGCACCAGCAGGTACGGGCCGGCGCCCGTGACCGGCGTGGCCTGCTGCTCCGGCTGCACCTCGCCGGAGGCCTGCGTAGAATCCAGCGGGCCCATGATCTCCCTCGTCCCGCCGCCCGCGAGATCGACCATCGTGGCGGTGTTCACCCGCGACGAGCGCAACGGGCAGCGGTCCGGATCCTTGCCGCGGATGCACTCGCAGTCGGCGCCGGGCGCGCGCTTCGTTCCCTCGGTCCACCTCCACAGGTGCGGGCCCATCGCCGCGTAGACGCCCGGCCGCGTCGCAATCACCCGCCCGCCGCCGTCCAGCCACGCCGTCCGCGCACTGTGCGCAGAATCCGCCCACCAGACGAGGTAGCCCGCCGGGTGCGCGGGCGGGACGATTCGCACGCGCGGAGAATCGGCGGCGCGCTGTGAATCGGTCGCTGCCGGAATCGCCGGTGCGGTCGCGGCGTGGCGGCGCGCGGGGGACGGCTCCGATCCGCAGGCGGTGACCGCGAGCAGCAGGGCGATGGTGGGAAGGCGGATCATGGGAGAGGTGCGGGGCGGGTGGAACCGGCTCACGTGCTGGACGGGCTATGGATCCTTCGGCCTGCAACCTATTGTGCAGAAGCCGGTTGCGGTGTGGCCGGCCTCAGGATGACGTCGACGTGGGGGCGCGTCAGTTCCTCCCCACCACGGCTCACCGGTCGAGGGGGTAGTCGAACAGGGAGACGCCGATCGGCTGGCGCGAGCTGCGGCCGATCTGCGGGTCGTCGTCCACGGCGCTGCGGCCGATCGCCTGGCCGGTGCCGATGGAGATCTGGATCGCTCGCGGGCGGAAGCTGGGCGCCACCGGGAAGGCGAAGTCCAGCCGGTACGTGCGCCGCGACCCCGGCGGGAAGGCCAGCCGCACCCCCGCCCCCGCCGACACCAGCACCGGCGAGTCGCGCCCGAACGGATCGCCGCCCGACCACGTCTTCCCCGCGTCCACGAACACCGCCGAGCCCAGGTCGAAGAGCCGCGGGAAGGGCCACGCCAGGAAGGCGCGGTGCTCCAGCGTGGCCACCACGCGCCGCTGCCCGGCGGCCACTTGGCGCGTATAGCCGCGCAGCCCCGCGCGCTGCCCCAGCGTGAGCTGGAAGGGCACCCGCGTGTGCCACCCGCCCGCCGCGTGCGCCGCCGCCACGAACGTGTGCTTGGAATCCCCCCGCGGGCGCCAGTACGTCCACACGTCGGCCTGCCCGAACACGTCGCGCCACGACTCCTCGCCCTGCGGCGCCTCGAAGTCGCGCTTGGCCTCGACGATCACCCGCGTTCCCGCCAGGATGCCGCCCGGCAGGTCGCCCGCGGCGTTCAGCCCGAAGTCCACCGACAGGTCGTTGCCGTCGGTGAACGCCTCGATGCTGCGCCCCACCGCCGCCTCCACGTCGGCGCCCAGCTGCACGTCCTCGGCGCCGTGCACCGCGTCCAGCCCGCGCCGCCGGTCGAAGGTCACGCGCCGCTGGCCCGCCAGGAACAGCAGCCGCGTGGCCGACACCGGCTCCAGCCCCGGCACGAAGCCGCCGCCGGGGAGCTCGGAAACGGGGATCCCTCCCTCGACCGCGCTGAAGGTGTCCTGCGGAAAGTCCCGCTGCTCGCCGGCCAGGGCCACGCCCAGCAGCGTCAGGTTGCCGCGGTGCCCGAAGCGCCGCACCACGCCCACGTCCCACGCGGTGCGCTCCACGGGAAAGAGGCGGCGCTCCAGGCGGGTGCCGTTCTCCACGTAGTAGCTGAAGTTGCGCTCGTCGCGCAGGAACGACTGCCGCCACGCCCAGCGCGCGCCCTCGCCGCGGAAGGGGAACGCCGTGCGCACCAGCGCCGAGATCCCCACCGGCGTGCGCGCCAGCGAGGCCTCGGCGTCCACGTGCGTGCCGAAGAGCTGCGGCGTGCCGGCGCGGCCGCCGTACACGTTCTCGCCCTCCTGGTGGCGCCAGAACGCCGCCGCCCGCGCGCCGCGCCCCAGCAGGTTGTCCTCGCGCAGCTCGATCCCCGAGAACTCGCCCGACCCGCCCGACGCCTCGAGCCGCGTGGACCACTCGTCGCGCGTCTCCACGATCACGTCCAACGTCCCGTCCGGCTGGCGCACGGAGAAGACGTCGGCGTCGGCCAGGTAGCCGGTGGAGCGCAGGATGCGCTCGGAGTCTTCCAGCAGCTCGGGGCGGTAGCAGCTTCCCTCGTGGAACAGCAGCTCGCGGCGGATCACCGACTCGCGGGTGCGCACGTGCAGCCGGTTGGCGGTGCGGTACGCGGCGTTGAAGCGCGGGTCCAGGCTGGCGTCGCCCACCAGGAACACCGAGTTGTTGTCGACGAAGATGTTGCCGATCCGCGGGCACCCGGCCGGCGTGGTGTCGCGCGCGGGCGCCGCCGCGACAGAGCTTTCGGGAGATGGGAATGCGGGCGCGGAAACCGGCTGCTGCGCGCGCGCGGCCAGCGGCGCGCTCGCGGCCAGCGCGGCGGCCGCGAGCAGAGTGCGGAGCGGGTGCGGACGAGTCGGCGGCAATGGGTGCCTTGCGACGGAACGGACGGGCCGCCTGCCCATTTCGGGCGGCCGCACCGTCCGTGCGTGATCGTTCGCTCGGGGAGCGGGACGAAGTTTCCGTGGGTGCAGGGAGCAATCTTCGCGCCCCACTCCCGGAACGCAAACGGCGGGGCCGCCGTGACGGTCCCGCCGCTCGATTTCGTCCGCTCCGCCAGCCCTGCTAGTCTCCCGCCGCCGCGATCGGCGACTCGCCCGCCAGCTCCAGCTCGCCGGTGGACCGCAGCTCGGCCAGCGAGCGTTTCGCGCGCTCCAGCTCGCCGGCCGCGCCCAGCTCGCGGAAGATCTCGGCCGCGCGCTCCAGGTATGCGGCCGCCTCTTCGTAGCCGTCGTTCTGCGCGCGCAGCGCCGCGTAGTCGAGCAGCGTCTCGCCTTCCAGGAAGGGATACCCCTTCTCGCGGGCGATCTCCAGCGCCTTCTCGAAGAAGGTGAACCCGTCGGCGTCGCCCTGCGCGCGCGCGATGTTCCCGCGGCCCTGGTACATGTAGCCGATGGTGTACGGCGAGCCGGCCGCGATCGCCTGCTCCTCGGCCAGGCGCCCCAGCTCCTCGGCCTGCGTCACGTGCCCCTCGTGCAGCCACCATTCGGCCAGGTCGGTGGCGATGGTGGCCCGCAGCGCCTTGGGGATGGGGAGCTTCAGCGCGGCCTCGTATCCGCGCCGCGCCTCGTCCCAGCGCTCCTGCGCCTCGCGGAGGTGCGCGTGGTTGTGGTGGCAGATGGCCAGGTCCACCGGCGAGGTCAGCGCCTGCCACACATGGAAGGCGCGCTCGAACCACCCCTCGGACTCCTGCAGGCGCTGCTGGCGCGTGGTCAGGTTCCCCAGGTTGTTGTAGATCTGCCCGCGCTCCAGCATGAACGCTCCGCTTCCGGCGGCGTCGGCCAGGGCCAGGGCCTCGTGGTAGCACGCCTCGGCCTCGTTCCACCGCCCCTGCCACAGCCGGACGTTGCCGATGCCCGTGCGGCCGATGACCTCGCCGGGAACGTCGCCGGAGTCGCGCGACAGGTCGGCGCTACGCTCGTAGTAGGCGACCGCCTCCTTGAAGTCGCCCACGCTCACCGACACGCGGCCGATGCGCCGCAGCGCAAGGATCTGCGCCCCCTTGTCCACCAGCGGCAGCGAGACGGTCAGCGCCGCCCGGTAGCACTTCTGCGCGCCCAGCAGGCGGCCGCTCCCCTCCAGGTTTTCGCCCAGCGCGATCAGGTGGCGCGACGCCGCGTCGCGGTCGTCGGCGAAGAAGCTCTGCAGAAAGGGCCGGAGCCCCCGGTGCAGCGCGGAGACGTACTCGTGCAGCGCCGCCTCGGCCTCGTCCAGCGCCCGCTCGGCCGCCTCGGGCGTCACGATACGCTTGTCGATGGTGGTGTAGGCGCTGGAGCTGTCCCACTCCTTCCCCGGGTCGCGCACGGCGGCAGCGACGAGCTGCAGCCGGAGGACCTCGAGGTCGTCGAGGTCCGGCAGCAGCCCGAGGATCTCTTCGATCGTCGCTTCGGGGCGGTTCACGGCACTAGTTCCGAGGCACGGGGAACAGCGGAGTCGGGTAGTGCGGATGATCAGCCGCCGGAAACGCTCATGCCACCGCCGCGCTCGGCGGTCACGCCGTATTCCGAGAAGTGCGGGGTCTGCGTGAGGATCTGCGTGCCGTCGGCCGAAACGGTGCCGCCCATGTTCACCCAGCCGTCGCTCCACCACACCACGTGCGCCGCGGTGTTGCCCTCGACGGTGGTGCCGCGCACGGGAAGGCCGATGGTCACCGGCTTCGCGAAGGGCACGTTGTGCGGCCCGAACTCGGCCACCACGCGCTCGCTGCCGTTGGGGTCGACCGGGAGGCGGATGGTGAACATCGTCACCTTGTCGACCGCACCCGCGGGGACCACGATGGTGAAGCCCTGGAAGTCCACCCGGCCGCCCTCCGGCCCGATCCAGGCCTTGGCCCAGGCGATGGTGATCTGCGGCTTCACCCGGAAGCGGGCAAGGATGTCCAGGTTCCCCGACGCCACGAAGTCGGTGGAGGCCGTGGTCGTCGTCCCGGCGCGCGCCATGCGCGCGGGTGCCGCGCCCACCGGAGAGCCCGCATCCGAGCACCCGGCCGTGAAGGAAACCGTCGTTACCGCAACAGCCAGGAGAAGACCGCGGAACCTGGAGCTCATCAAGACCTCCGGAGTGGTGGAAGGCAGGCACGCACCCGGTGGGGGCACGGTGCGTACCACGGGGCGCGTTCGCGCCATGTAGTCGGTATGTACCGACAAGTTAACGGTTTATACGCTTTTGGACAACACTTTCCGGACACGCCCCGTGGACGTGGAGTGCACCAGAAGTGTGCGGAGTGCCAGAGGATGGTGCACGAGAGCGGCCGGCGCAAGGGGGCGGCCATCTCCGCGGACCTTGGATCTCCGGCTCTGGATCCTCGAAAGCGGGACGGAGTGACGATGGAAGACGAGTGCCCGCGGGTGGCGCAGAGCTGGGCGGAGTACCGCGCGGCTGCGACGGGCTCAGTGCTCGATCGCGTACTCGGCGATCTTGCGCCGCAGGGTGTTGCGGTGGATCCCCAGCCGCTCCGCCGCCATCGTCAGGTTGTTCTGCGTCTCGCGCAGCGCCCGCCGGATCATCCGCTTCTCCATCTCCTCCAGCGTCACCAGCGGCATCTCGCCGGGCTCCTCGGCGGCGCCGCGCGAGCTGGGGGGGTGCAGGATGTCGGGGGGAAGGTGCTGCGGGAGAAGGACTTCGCCGTCCGACATCACCACCGCGCGCTCCATGGCGTTGCGGATCTGGCGCACGTTTCCCGGCCAGGGGTGCGCCCGCAGCGCGCTGAACACCTCCTCGGCGATGGCGCGCACCGGCCGGGCGTGCTCCCGGGCGTAATGCGCCACGAAGTGCCCGGCGAGAAGGTCCAGGTCGGTTCCCCGCTCGCGCAGCGGCGGCAGCGTCAGGGTCACCACGGCCAGGCGGTAGAACAGGTCCTCGCGGAAGCGCCCCTCGGCCACGGCGCCGTGCAGGTCGCGGTTGGTGGCGGCGATGATGCGCACGTCGATGGGCACGGCGCTGTTGCCGCCCACGCGCTCGATCTCGCGCTCCTGCAGGGCGCGCAGGATCTTGCTCTGCAGCGCCAGCGACATGTCGCCGATCTCGTCGAGGAAGAGCGTGCCCCCGGTGGCGCGCTCGAAGCGCCCGATGCGCCGCCCGATGGCGCCGGTGAAGGCGCCCTTCTCGTGCCCGAAGAGCTCGCTCTCCAGCAGGTTCTCGGGGATGGCGGCGCAGTTGATCGGTACGAAGGGGCCACGGGCGCGGCGCGAGCGCGAGTGCAGCACCCGCGCGACCATCTCCTTCCCCGTGCCGCTCTCGCCCAGCACCAGCACGGTGGCGTCGCTGGCGGCCGCGCGCGCGACCGACTTGTACACGGCCATCATCCCCTGGCTGGCGCCCACGATGGTGGATTCGTCGCCGGCGTCCTGGGGAAGGGGGCGGAGGCGGCGGACCTCCTCGATGCCGAGCAGGATCTCGCGGACGCGGCCGCGGGGGACGGGCTTGGGAAGGACGTCGTGGGCGCCCTGGCGGATGGCCTCCATCGCCAGGTCCATCGACGGGTTCTGGGCCAGCAGCACCACGGGGGTGGAGCTGTCGCCGTGCAGGCGGCCGAGCAGCTCCAGCCCGCCGCCGGAGAAGTCGGCGTCGAGCAGGATCAGGTCCCACTGACTCTGCGACACCAGCCGCAGGCCCTCGGAAAGGGTCTGCGCGGCGTGCAGCTCGGTGTTTCCGTTGAGCTCGGGTTCGAGCGTTCGAACGACGCCGCGGTCCGCGTCGAGGAGAAGGACCCTCAAAGGCGTGCGACTCCCAGATCACTGTGATTGAACCGCGAATAATAGTGTTGGTGCCACGAATCGCGCAAACTACCGAACGGCGACTGAAAAGAAACGCCCGCCGCGCTCCATCCGCCACCGTACGAACGTTTTGCAAGACGATGGCTCACAACATCTTGCCCATTCCGATCGCGCCACCGCGGGACGCGATGCAGCTTCGTCACCCCGCCACGTTCGGGCCGCGCTGGTCGTGCACCGAATTGGTGCAGGCGTTATTTTGGTTCCCGAATGGGAACACGCGACTTCAGAGAGGCGGGAGATCGTCCAAGGTCGGAACGCAGAACTCTTGTCGACTTCATCGTCGCTCGACCGCTGCATCGTTGATCTCACGCGGAGACGCGGAGGATTCGTCATGGCACGGAGTTCTCCGCGACTCCGCGTCTCCGCGTGAGAAATCACCGTTGGGGAGACGTGGAGATCGAGGAGATCGCGCTGGAAGAGGGTACACGAGAGAAAGCGCACTTCCGCGCCATCCCGACGCGACACGCCCGGGGCACGCGCCGAAACGCGGGCCCCGGGCGGGGAGCAGATGCCGTTCGTCAGCCCCTGACTACCGCCAGAGGCGGAGGAGGCGGAGGAGACTTGGCCAGAAGCGACCCAGGATCTTGATCACCACTCCCAGGATCACCGTCTTGAAGAAGTACCGCAGCAGGAGGAGCACGGCGGGTCCGGCGGTTCAGGGTGACTGACGTCTTGCTCGCATCACCATACGGGCGCCGCGGCGGGATGGTTTCACCGCGCCGCCGCGCCGCCCCCGCCCGCCACGCCGGGAACGCTGATCTCGAAGAGCGTGGGCCACAGCTTCCCGGTCACGAACAGCCGGTCGTGCGCCTCGTCGTAGGCGATCCCGTTCAGCACGGCCTCGGGGTCCGGATGCTGCGACGTTTCCAGGATCCCCGTCAGGTCCACCCACGCCTTCACCTTCCCGGTCTGCGGGTCGATGCGGGCGATGCGGTCGGTGTGCCACACGTTCGCCCAGATCTCGCCCTTCACCCACTCCAGCTCGTTGATGTCGTTCACGAACACGGTGCCGTCCATCACCTCCACCGTGCGCTGCACGGCGAAGGTGCGCGGGTCCAGCACGCGCAGCTCGTTGGAGCCGTCGGAAAGGATGAGCGACTTCCCGTCCGTGGTGAGCCCCCATCCCTCGCCCTGGTACGGGAAGGTGCCGGCCTGCCTGAAGTCGCCCAGGGTGTAGATGAAGCCCTGCTGGTTCTGCCAGGTGAGCTGGTACAGCCGCCCCTCGAAGAGCGCGAGCCCCTCGGCGAAGTAGGGCGAGGGGATATCGGCCTTTCGCAGCACCTTTCCCGTCTCCAGTTCCACCTGGCGCAGCGTGGAGCGCCCCTCGCGGCCGGTGCTCTCGTACAGCCACCCCTCGTGCCAGAGCAGCCCCTGCGTGAACGCCGCGGTGTCGTGCGGAAAGCTGCGCAGCACGGTAGCGGGCGTCACCGGTGCCACGGGCCTGGGAGGTTCGTTCACACCCGGATCCTTGTCGATGCCGCCTTTCCGGTCGCAGGCGCAGAAGGCGAGCGTGGCGAGGGTGAGCAGGGCGGCGGGGCGCCCGGCGCGGCGGAGTCCGGGGATCATCGCGCACCTGCCCTGGAGCCCAGCCACTGGCGGCGCAGGGTGCGCATGGCGTCGGTCACCGGCATCCCCGCCTTCTCGTAGGTGACCACCTCGACCGCCGGGTTCTCGACCAGGGCGACGGCGACGTCGTGGCGGACGCCGCGCTGCAGCACGTCCATCCGCACCGTCTGCCCCGGCGCATGCCCGCGCATCACCGCCGCCAGCGAGTCGGCCGTGGGGGTGGGAACGCCGTCCACCGCGAAGATGCGGTCGCCGCGGTCGACGCCCGCGCGGTACAGCGAGCCGCCCTCGATCGGCGGCTGGGTGATGACGACGGAGGCGCTGTCGTCGGCCGGGTAGGCGCCCAGCCAGGGGCGCCCCGCGGCCGACTTGCGGACCAGGAAGCCGGCGGCGCCCAGCACGCGCGTGTAGTCCACCGCCTCGTGCCCCTCCACGTAGCGGCGGAAGAAGTCGTTGGCGAAGGCGGTGTCGTGCGTGACCTCGCCCAGCACGCGGCGCAGGTCGGCCAGGGTGTACGGCCGCTCGGGCGCCAGCGCGGGAGACTGGAAGCGCCCGTACTGCCGCCACATGGCCCGCATGTAGTCTTCCAGCGACAGGCCCGGGAAGCGCTCGCGCAGCGTCAGGTCCAGCCCCAGCCCGATGGCCGCGCCCCAGGTGTAGTACGAGATGAAGGTGTTGCCGCGGTTCACCGGGTCGATGGAGGTGGCCGCGTCGACGAAGGGCGCCTGCATGCTCATCTCCACCGCGCTGAAGCGGCGGCGGCCGGGGGCGTTCAGCACGGTGCTGACGTTGCCGGAGATGTCCTCGGCGTACTGGTCGTCGTCGTACAGCCCCGCGCGGCGCAGGAAGAGCGCGTCCCAGTAGCTGGTGAAGCCCTCGGCGAACCAGAGCTCGCCGCTCATGTTCTCGCGCTCGAAGTCGAACGGCTCCAGCGCGCGCGGGCGCAGCCGCTCCACGTTCCACGAGTGGAAGAACTCGTGCGACACGGTGGCCACGTTGTCCAGCCGCTGCCCGGGGTCGGTGATGCCGCGCGAGCTGGTGAGGCTGGTGCTGTTGCGGTGCTCCATCCCGTCGCCGCTGGCCCACGGGAGGTAGTCGGAGAGGAAGGTGTAGGTGCCGAAGTCGTACCCCGCCGGCTCGCCCCACATCGCCACCTCTTCCGCGACGACGCGGCGGACCATCGAGGCGAAGGTGTCGGCCGCGGCGTCGTTGCCCAGGTGGTGCAGGGCGATGCGCCAGGTGACCGGCCTGCCGCCGATCGTCTCCGTCCAGCTGCGGAAGACGACGGGGCCGACCTCGGTGGGCGAATCCATGAAGTACTGGAGATTGGGCGCCTCGAACACCGTCGAATCGGCCGTGGGCCGCAGCTGCGTGGCCACGCGCCAGCCCGGCTGCGGGCGGACGGCCAGGCGGATCGGGGCGTCCGTCATCCCCCGCGCCCACATGAAGGTGGCGGGCATGTTCATGTGCGCGTGCGTCCGGTCGACGCCCAGGTAGGTGCCGTCCGTCCGGTCGCCGAAGACGGTGTAGGCCACGCGCACCGTGGTCCCGTTCGGCGTCACGTCCCACTGCTGCGGGTTGGGGCGGGTGACGGGGAGCGGGCGCCCGGACGCGTCGGTCACGCGCACGTCGTAGACGTTCTTGGCGAACTCGTGGCGCGCGTACCGGCCGGGCGACGAGACGGCCATCCGCAGCTGCAGCGGGCGCCCCTGCGGCACGCCGCGGAAGGTGGCGGTGACCTGCGCCTCGTGGTGCGCGGCGTTGGGATACGCGACCTCGTACTCGACGCGCCGCTGCTGCGCGTTCGCGGCGGTGGCGAGCAGCGCCAGCGCGGGGAGCACGGCCGCGCGAGGGAAGATGGGCTTCATCCGGTGTCGTTCAGGCGGTTCGGGGGCAATTCCGGCGAGCGTTCACACTAGCGCGTCCGGCCGCGCCGGGCCAGCGCCCGGCGCGGCTTATCGATGCATCGATGGGGAATGCGGGGGATGAGACCGCCGCGGCTGGACGATTGTTCCGCGTCTCCCCGGCATCGCTGGATCTCACGCGGAGACGCGGAGACGCGGAGGTGCATGGCAGCGCCCCCGCGTCTCCGCGCCTCCGCGTGAGATCCGCCGATGCTAGTCGCGCATCGCCATCACCCGCCTGCGCCGCAGCCGCTCATGCGCGCTGATGCCGTCGGCGTGCGTGAGGAGATTCGGATCGATGACGGAAGTGTCGATGAACGGCTTCGGCGCCGCCGTCGGCTCCGCATCTCCCGGATCCTCCTGGTCTTCCTTCGGCGCCTCGGCCGGGGCGACGGTGAGGTTGCCGACCAGGCCGCGCAGCTCGGCCGCGCTGCCGATCAGCCGCCGTGTGGCGTCGGCCACCAGGATGCAGGCGCTCTCCTGCTGCGTGGTGGCCGCGCGGACGCCCTCCGCCGTCTCGGCGTGCACCTCCGCCGTCTCCGCCACCGCGGCGATGCCGGACGCCGCGTCGACCGCGGCGGCGGCGTTCCCCTCGGCCGCGGAGGTGACGCTCTCGGCGGCGGCGCGGGTGCGCTCGGCGGCCACCAGGATCGTGGCCAGCGCGGCCTCCACCTGCTGCGCCACCCGCTCGATCTCGTCCACCTGCGCCGCGCCGGCGGTCATGGCGCGGGCGGTGGACTCCACGCGCTGGCGCACGGTGCGGGTGATCCCCGCCACGCGCTCGGCGCCGGCGCGCGCCTGCCCGGCCAGCTTGCGCACCTCGCCCGCGACCACGGCGAAGCCCGCGCCCTCCTCGCCCGCGCGCGCCGCCTCGATGGCCGCGTTCAGGCCGAGGAGGTTGGTCTGCGCGGCGATCTCGTCCACCGTCTCCACGAAGGAGTTGATGTCGGCGACGGCGGCGTGCAGCGCCTCGGTCTCGGCCGCGGCCTCCTGCACCGAGCGCTTGATCTGGATGAGCGTGAGCAGCGCCCCGGCCGTCTCCTCGCGGCGGCTGCGGGCGACCTCCTCGATCGACGCGGCCAGGCCGGAGACCTCGCGGACTTCCGTCGCCACCTTGCGCGCCTGGTCCAGCATGGCCCGCAGCGCGTCGTCCACCCGGCGCAGCTGCTTCACCTGGTCGGCCGCGCCGCCGGAAACCTGCGTCATCGACCGCGTGACCTCGCCCACCGCCGCCGCCAGCTGCTCGGAGATGGCGGAAAGGTCGTCGGCCGAGCGGGTGATGCTGTCGGCCGCCCCCGCCGCCCCCGCGCCGATGCGCGAGAGCGAGTCGCTGGTGCGGTTCATGGCCTCGGCCAGCAGCCCCAGCTCGCCGGGAAGGTGGCCCGTGGTCCGGGCGGTCAGGTCGCCCTCGCCCAGCGCGCCGGCGTGGCGCGCCAGCCGGTCCAGCGGCCCGCTGATGGAGCGCACCACGCGGAGCACGACGACCGTCGCCACGACCGCGGCGACCGCGATCAGCGCCACCAGGAGCCAGGCGCGCCGCTGCGCCGCGCCTTCCAGCGCGCCCGCGGTCTCACCCAGCCGCTTCGCCTTGGCATCGCCCAGCCGGTCCAGATCGCCCAGCATGGCCGCCTCGACGGCGCGGGCGCTGTCGGTCTGCGCGGCGGCCTCGGCGGCGCGCCCCATCTCCCTGAGCCGCCGGGCGACCACGTAGCGCACCTCGGCGTCGGAGAGCGCCTGGTCGATCCCCACCAGCGTCCCCTTGTCCTCGGCCCGCAGCTCGCGGCGGCGCAGGGCGCGATGCGTGGCGTGCGTGTGCCAGCGCAGCGAGTCGAACGCCACCGCCGCGGCCGGGTCGGTGTCCTCGATGTAGCGCGCCGCCACGGCGATCTCGCGGGCGACGTCGGTCGCCAGCGCGGTGCTGAGGCGGGCCTCTTCCTCGACGCCCTGGTTGGCGGTGCGGATGGAGGCCGAGAGCGAGCGGAGCGCCGTCCACCCTACCGCGCCGGCGGCCAGGAGGAGGACCATCATCACCCCGAAGCCGGTGAGAAGCCGTGTGCGGATCTGTCCGCGGGAGACCACCTGGCTCATCGTGCGTCCTCCAGCGGAACGAGGGCGCCGTCGTGCACCCGGGTCATCACGAAGCCCGCGCGGTCGGGATCGCCGTCGGGGCGGAAGCGGATCTCGCCGGTCACGCCGCGGAAGGCGTTGCCGCCCTTCACCTTGGCCAGCCAGTCGCGGATCGCCGCGCGGTCCGGCCCCACCGCCTCGATGGCCTTCGCCAGCAGCATCGCGGCGTCGTACGCCATGGCGGCGTTGGCGTCGGGGCGCACGCCGTAGCGCGTCTGGAACGCCTCGGCGAAGTGGCGCCCCTCGTCGGTCCGGTCCAGCCGCACCGGCGTGGCGATGAGCGCGCCTTCCGACGCCGCGGTGTCGGCGGCCACGCCGGGCCACCCGTCGCCCGCCAGCCACTGCGGCCGGAAGCCCTGCCGCTGCGCCTCGCGCAGGAGCGCGCGGCCCGACATCTCGGTCCCCGCCACGAACACCAGGTCGGGCTGCACGCCGCGGTAGTACGAGACGAACGGCTCCACCTTGCTCCCGTCGCCGGCGATGGGGTCCACGCCCAGCGGCTTGCCGGGGTAGGCGGCCAGGAACGCCTGCGCCAGCCCGCGGCCGTAGACGTTGTTCTCGTAGAGCACCACCACGCGGCGGCGGTCCAGCCGCGCGGCGTAGCGGGCCAGGTTGGCGCCGTTCACCGAGTCGTTCACGGTCACGCGAAAGACCCACGGCGAGATGCCGGTGATCTCGGGCGAGGTGGCGCTGGGAACGATGGCGGGCAGGCCGCGGTCGTACTCGGGCGCGGCGCCCACGGTGCCGCCCGAGTTGGCGTGGCCGACGACACCGACGATGCCGGGGTTCTCGTAGAAGCCGCGGGCCACGGCGCCGGCCTTCACGCCGTCGCCCTCGTCGTCGACGGCCACCACCTGCAGGCGCCGCCCGCCGATGCCGCCGCGGGCGTTCACCTCGTCGGCGGCCATCTCCACGGCGTGGCGCACCATGGTGGCGTAGGCTTCCTTGAACGGGCCGGCGGTGCCGATGAGGATGGTGTCGCCGCCTTGCGTGCACGATGCGAGCGCGGCGCAGGCCAGCATGGGCGCAAGGGCGCGGCGGAGTGCGGGGGGAATGCGCACCGGTTCTCCTTTCCGGGGAATCGGCTGCAGGGTTATGGGATGGGAGTCGCGGTGGCCCCGAATGGATGTGCGTCGGGATCGAACGCACGGGCGCGAACAGGCCGCGTGGGGGCGAGCTTCCGCCGCCCTCGGCTGTTCCTGCGTGGGAACTGCGACACTTGGATTGGCGGGTGGATTATACGTCGGATACTGTCTGACGTCAAATGTTGTAGCAGATTGGCGGATGGGGTGCGCGTCCGTGACCCGAAAGGAACCCCGATCGATGGGGAAGATGGAACAACCAGCGACGGGAGATCGGCTGGTGAACAGCAGTGCATCACACGGAGGAAGCGGAGGTAACGGAGGGGATCTCGTCACGTGCGGAATCCCCTCCTCTTCCTCCGCTTCCTCCGCTCCCTCCGCTCCCTCCGTGTGATAAAAGCAGCGCCGGCCGCGGATGCGATCCGCGGCCGGCGCCGTTCAACCCTTCAGCCGGTTACGAGTTGGAGCTTCCGGACGAGCCGGTGCCACCCTCGCCCGGCTTGTCGGCCGTCGAGTCGTCCAGCGCGCTTCCGCCCGCGCCGGAGCGCTGCCCGAAGCGCTCCTCGATCGGCGGGTCGCCCGGCTTCGTGTCCTCGTCCTCGCGCGGCCACGTCGTCGTGGTCCCGCCCGTCCCGCTCCCCGACGATCCGCCCGTCGAGCCGCCAAGCCCCGACGACGATCCGCCAAGGCCGGAGGAAGACGACGACCCTCCCGCCGAACCACCCAGGCCGGACGACGAACCGCCCAGGCCGGAGGAAGGCGAACCGCCGGACGCCGATTCCCCCAGACCCGGCGAAGAACCGGAGGTCGAGCCGCCGAGGCCGGAGGAAGACGAGCCGCCCTCCGTGCCGCCGATGCCGAACCCGTGCGACCCGCCGCTGGCGCCGGTGCCCGTCGTGCCCCCCGACGGCGTGGAGTCCAGTCCCGACGAGGTGGACGACGTTCCCGTGCCGGTGCCGCCCATCGGAGCGCCCGAGCCGCTCGCGCCGGGCGACGCGCCGCCACTGCCGTAGCCCGCGGTGCCGCCGGGCGTGGTTCCGCTTCCGTAGCCGGTGCCCGACGCCGCCGTGGTGCTGTCCGGCGGCGGCATGCCGTCGTCCGCGGCGCCGGTCCCGCCGCGGCGCTCCTCGGCACGGTCGGCGCGCGTCTCGAAGTCCTTGCGCAGCCCGTCGATGGCGTTCTGGATGCGCGACAGGAGCGCGTCTACCCGCGGCTGCACCTCGCTCACGAGGTTGTCGACGCGCGGGCGGACGCGGTCGCGGGCGTCGCTCACCTTCGGCTTCACGTCCTCCAGCGCCGCGTCGATGCGCGAGTCCAGCTCCTGGAACACGCTCTTCAGCTTCGGCCGCAGGTCGTGCAGCGCCGACTCGATCCGCGAGCCCAGGTCCTCGAACGGATCCCGCCGCCCGCCGGAGCTTTCGCCGCCGGACTCGCCACCCGTCGACCCCGTGCCCGACGACGATCCGCCGCCCGCGGTGTAGCCCGGCCCCGCGTCCGATCCGCCGGAGCCGCCCGTCGATCCGGTCGATCCGGTCGATCCGGTCGATCCCGTCGATCCGCTCGAGCCAGTGGAGCCGGCCGATCCGGTCGATCCCCATCCCGCCGCGCCGCCGCTCCCCGAGCCGCTGCCGCCGGAGCCGCCCACGCCCGACGTGCCGCCCGTGCCGCCGGCCGAGCCCGTCGATCCCCACCCGGCCGCGCCGCCGCTCCCGGAGCCGCTTCCGCCGGAGCTGCCCGCCGAGCCGGACCCGGACGAATCCGGGCCGCCCAGGCCGGACGACCCGCTGCCGGAGGTGCCGCCGCCCAGCGGGTCGGCGCCGCCGGTGCTGCCGCCGTAGCCGCCGGACCCGTGGGTGTCGGGCGTGGGCGGTGTCTGACCACCGCCGCCGCCCGGGTTGTTCAAGGGATTGTTGTCCATGACCGTCTCCGTTCTCAGAGCGTGCGAAAGCACCGGCCGGGCAAGCGCACCGGCCATAGCCGGATCTACGGACCCCGGCCCCCGCGGTTTCGTACGCACCCGCCGTGCCCGGGCAATGTGGGACCGCTCGCGAGGAAGATGGAACGGAGTGTCTCCGGGGTACGCCATCCCGCCGATCTGCTCCAGCGCGAATCCGTTGACGCCCGCCGCGGATGGAGCCATCCATGCTGCGTGGGGGGATTCCGGTCCGTCCGCGGATACCGATCTCTGGAAGAGTGGAGATGATGAAGACGCCGCTGCAGAAGAAGGCCGTCGCGCCCGCCCCGCCGATCCCGTCGCCGCTCGTTTCCCCGCGCCGTTCGCTGGCGGCGGAGGCGCCCGGCGGCACGGCCTCCGCCGCGCCGGCGGCCGGGGGACACGACTTCGCCGCCGTCCCGGTCCACCCGCCCTCGGGGCACGCGGTGCGGGAGACGGCGCAAGCGGGCCTCCGCGGCACGGGGGCGCCGCTCCCGCACGGCGAGGCGATCCAGCGCGCGTTCGGGCGCCACGACCTCTCGTCCGTGCGCGCGCACGTCGGCGGAGAGGCGGCGGCCGCGGCCGGAAGCATCGGCGCCAGGGCGTACGCATCCGGCGGCCGGGTCGCGTTCCGGGAGTCGCCCACGCTGCGGACCGCGGCGCACGAGGCGGCGCACGTCGTCCAGCAGCGCGGGGAGATCGGTTTCGCGGACGGCATCGGCCGCGCGGGCGACCGCCACGAGCGCCACGCCGACGCCGTCGCCGAGCGCGTGGAGCAGGGCCGCTCCGCCGAGCCGCTGCTGGACGCCTACGCGCCCCGTGCCGCCGCCGCGGCATCGTCCCCATCTCCCGGCGCGGTGCAGATGCAGGACGAGCCCACGCTCACGCCCTACAAGAAGAAAGGCGTGATCGACCAGTACGCCTTCACCGAGAAGAAGGGGCAGAAGCCCACCTGGATCGAGGCGTACAAGATCGGCTTCCTGGGCGACGCCGGGTGGGACGCGTTCCTGTGGGCCAAGGGCAAGGGATACTCGACCTTCGCCGGGGTGTTCATCATGGCCCAGGGGTCGCTCGAGTCGGATTTCGCGAAGGGGAACGGGGGCGAGGTGTACCACAACATGTTCTCGCTGATGGGCGGTCCCAAGGGCAACATCGGGACGGCGCACGGCAACCTGCAGAAGTTCCCCAGCTGGGCGGAGGGGCTGGAGGCGTACACGAAGACGCTGGGCGCGAACTTCTCGGGGATGGTGGCGGCGGGAACCGGGCTGTACCTCCAGGACAGCTTCACGCCTGACGACGTCAACAAGGCGTTCCACCAGTACAACTACTACGCCCCGCCCGTCTACCTGGGCGACAAGACCACCGACTACGGGCGCGACATCTTCCGGCGGATCGGCTTCATCGCCGGTCCGCTCCTGGCCGTGGTGAAGCAGAAGATCTCCGCGCTGGGAGACGAGTGGAACATGGCCTACCAGCAGTCCAGCTCGCCCGACGAAGCGGACGCGGAATACTGGCAGGGCCAGACCTCCATCCTCCGCGAGGAGTTCAAGGCCCTGAACAACTACTACACGGAGATCGAGACCGCGCGCACCACCGCGGCCACGAAGCTCACCGAGCACGAGGCGCTGAAGGCCGCCGGCAAGATCAAGCCGAAACCGTGATGAAGGTCACCCTCGACCGGCGCGGCCCGGGGCGGGGCTCGCCGCCAGTGTCGTGATTCCGTACAATCCGAATCTTTAACCGACCCGCGCGCTGCGTGCCCTGATTCACGGCACATACACCAAACCGGTGCACGCCCGGCACCTAAAAGCGAAAGGCCCGCCGAAGCGGGCCTTGCGAAAACCGAGCGGGCGTGAGGCGGGTCAGTTTCCCCCCACCAGCACTCCGCCGCCGCGCGACGTGCTATCCGGGGGTACGTCCGTCGTGGTGGAGGTGCCCGACGAGGACTGGGTGGTGGTGTCGACTACGTTGCCTCCCACGAGCACGCCGCCGCCATCGAGGCGCGGGCCGGCCGGGGATAGAGGTGTATCCGCACCCGCTCCCCCGCAAGCGGAAAGGAGGACCGTTACGACAAGTGCTGGAATGAGGCGTGACAACCGACTCATCGTTCCTCCAATGCGCTGCGGTTTCCGGCGATCATGCTCTGCCGGAGGGCAACTCCCGTGCCGCCTCGCGTATCACACCCTCGGAGACGCGCGAACGCCTTGGCCCGAAAAGTTTGCCCACCTCCGACCTTCCTTCATACCCGGTCCAGTGCCGCAAGCTCCACTTCCGTGGTCGCCGCGTACGCATCACCTCCCAGATTGCGGTAGATCTCGCTCGCGGCGCGGAATGCGCTCCGGGCGTCTTCCGTGAGCCCCTCCGCCGCCCGGAGCGCCGCCATCTCCCGGTATGCCTCGGCGCGCTCCATCGACGGGTCGGTTGCCAGCTCCAGCGCGCGGAGCACCGCCGTTTCGGCAGTGTCGAAATCGCCCCCGGTCCGCGCGATCATCCCCCGCAGCCGATAGACGTCCGCCATCGCGTCCCGGTCACCCACCGCGTCGGCGGCGATCTCCGCCTTCCGCAGGGACAGGGTGGCCTCGTCGAGCTCGCCGATGTGGATCAGGGCCTCTGCCCTGTTTCCGTAAAGCTTTGCCAGGAGCGGAGATTTGGAGTGCCGCTCGGCGATCTCTATCCCGCGCGAATAGTAGATGTCCGCCTCCAGCCAGTCGCGCAGGTTTACGCAGGCGAGGCCGAGATTGTTGTAGGTCAGAAGCGCGTTGCCGCTGTTTCCGGAGCGGACGAACGAGCCGATGCTCTCCAGGTACAGTGCGCGCGCCTCGCGGAGGTCGCCCAGGTAGTAGGCGATCACTCCGGCGTTCTGGAGCGCCAAACCGGCCAGATCGTCGTCGCCGACGTCGATCGCCCGCTCCAGCGCGGCATCGTAGTAGGCCCGCGCCTGCTCCCAGCGGCGCTGCTTGAAGCGGATGATCCCCAGCACGTTCAGCGCGCGCGCCGCCGACTGGACAACGCCCGCCCGCTCGGCGATCTCGCGACTGAGCTCCACCAGCTCCTCCGCGTCGTCGTACCGTTCCTCCTGGATCAGCACCCGTCCCTGGCCCCGCAGCGCGTCGGCGGCGGACTCCACGTCGTTCGCGAGAATCGCGGCACGAAATGAGTGTGCGTATGCCGCCGCGGCCGCCTCCCACCGGCCGAGGTGCTCTTCCTCCTGTGCCCGCTCCGCGAGCTCGGCGTGAGCCGGCCGTGCCTCAGTGGTGCTCATGCGGGCGCAGCGGGAGGCGAAGGGTGAAGGTGGAGCCGTGGCCGGGAATGCTGTCCACCGTCAGGTCGCCGCCCAGCAGGCGGGCCAGCTTGCGCGAGATGGGAAGCCCCAGCCCCGTGCCGCCGCGCGAGGTGGCGCCCACGATCTGCTCGAACTCGTGGAAGATCCGCTCCTGGTTCTCGGACGCGATCCCCGGGCCCGTGTCGGCCACGTGCACCTCCACCCATCCCGCCAGCGATCCGTCGCCGCTCACGCCGTCGCCGCCGTGCGCGGCGGTGATCGTGACCGCGCCCTGGTCGGTGAACTTCACGGCGTTGGAAAGGAGGTTGATCAGGATCTGCCGCACCCGGTCGGCGTCGGTCTCGATGGGCGGCAGCGGCGGCCAGGGCGCCACCTCCACCGCGATCTGGCGCGCGGCGGCCAGCGGCTCGATGGTGGCCAGCACCTCCTCCACAATCGAGCGCACCCGCGCGGGCACGATCACCAGCTCCATCTTCCCCGCCTCAAGCTTGGACAGGTCCAGGACGTCGTTCACCAGGTGCAGCAGGTTGCGGGTGGACTTCTGCGCGCGCTCCAGGAACGACTTCACCTGCGCCGGCATCTCGCCCACCACGCCCTCCAGCAGCAGGCTCTGGTAGCCCAGGATGGAGTTCAGCGGGGTGCGCAGCTCGTGGCTCATCGAGGCGAAGAAGCGGTCCTTGGCCTCGGTGGTCCACCGCAGCTCCTCGTTGGCGCGCTCCAGCTCGCGGGTGCGCTGCGCCAGCGCGCCGTGCAGCCGCGCGTTGCTGATGGCCACCGCCGCGTGGCCGGCCAGCGTAAGCGCGAGACGGGTGTCGCGCGGGGCCAGGTCGTACGGGCGGCGGTACCCGATCACCAGCGCGCCGAAGGTCTCGCCGAAGAGAGCCAGGGGAACGCCCAGCCCCACCCGCATCCCCTCGGCGGCGTGGTAGGGCTCGGGAACGGCGCCACTCTCGTCCGCCTGCAGCGTCAGCGGCTTGCGCGCGGCGGCCACGCGGGCGGCGAACGGGTCGTCCGCCGTCGCGTCCACCCGCAGACCGACGGCGGCCACGGTGCGGATGCGCCCCTCGGCCAGCGTGTTCACCGTGACGTAGTGCGCGCCCAGCAGCGTGCGGGTGAAGCGCGCCACCAGCGTCAGCACCTCGTCGGGGTCCAGCGTGCGGTTGGCGGCCAAGCCCAGGACGTGGAGCGCCTCGCTCTCCTCGGCGCGCTGGCGGAGCATGTCGCGCTCCTCCTCCACCTGACGGGCGCGGCGGTGGCGGCCGGCGGCCAGCGCGAACGCCTTCCCCAGCGCCTCCCACTTCTCCATCTCCGCGAACGCGCCCGAGCGGGCGACGAGGACCAGCGCGCCGGCGTTCTCGCCGAGCGGCAGGGCGAGCGCGTCGGCGCCGGCATCCCCGGCATCCCCGGCATTCTCGGCGGCGTTGGCGGGAAAGTCGGAAGCGAGCGGGCGGACGGAGGGAGATGCGGCTTCGGCGGCGAACGCGGCCAGCGCGGGGGAAAGATGCGCGTCCTGCGGCCAGGCGGCGGCGGGGCGCGCGTCGGCGTTCAGCCAGACCGCGCGCCGTACGCCGAAGCAATCCGCGAGCGAGCGGCCCAGCGCGTGCAGGGCGTCGCCGGGGTCGCTGCTTTCGTAGATGCGGATGGTGGCGTCGCGCAGGTCCATGGGGCGGGGATGAAGAAAAGCCCGGCGCGGGCGCATCAGCTTGCGCCGCCCGCACCTTCCGCAGAAGCCCGACGTGGATTCGGGTGATGCGGGCAAGGTATCACATTCTTCGGGCCGGAACAATCGTCGGGAAAGCAGGGTGCCGCCGTTCACGTTCCGCGTGGGCGGCGCTTCCGTGCAACCCCCGCCCCGCCCCATTCCCGCGTGTGATACCGGTCGGACGAATCGACGGCGCACTCCTCGAAGGCACTCAACAGCAGACCCCCATCACTTCAGAATGCACGATCCTGATCGGAACGCGGTACGATAGGAGACACTGATCACTGGCGATGCGTTCAAGCGTGACGCTCCCGATCCATCTCCCTCGATCACTCGTCCCGCAGCGCCTCCAGCGGCGTGTGGCGGAAGACCTCGCGGCTGGCCCACCATCCCACCGCGCCGGCGAGCGCGGTAACGCCGAGCGCGAGCCAGAGGAGCGGCGGAAGGGGGATGGAGAAGTCGACCTCGAACAGCCACTTCGCCAGCGCCCACCCCGCCGCCGTGGCCAGCCCGATCCCGGCGATGCTCGCCAGCAGGCCGAGCGACAGGTACTCGGTGAGGAGGATGGCGCCGATCTGCCGGCGCGTGGCGCCCAGCGTGCGCAGCAGCACGCTCTCGCGGATGCGCTGCAGGCGGCTGGTGAGCACCGCGCCGAGGAGGACGATGAACCCCGTCGCCACGCTGAACGCCGCGAGGAAGCGGATGACGGCGGCGACGCGGCCCAGCACCTCGTCCAGCGCGGCCTGCACCTGCGTCAGGTCCAGGATGGCGACGTTGGGAAACTTCGCGACCACGTCGCGCTGCACGCGGGCGCGGGCCGGCGCGTCGGGGGCGCGGGCCAGCATCACCCAGGTGTGCGGCGCATCGCGCAGCACCTCGCCGGGGAAGACGGCGAAGAAGTTGGGCTCCAGCCGCTGCCAGTCCACGTCGCGGATCGACGTCACCCGCGTCGGGATCCGCACGCCCTGCACGTCCCAGGTGATCTGGTCGCCCAGCTTCACCCCCAGGTCCTCGACGATGGCCTTGTCCAGCGACACCTCCGCCATCTTCCCGCGCGCCGCGCCGCCCTGCCCCGGGCGCCAGAACCGCCCCTCCAGCAGCTCTTCCGACGCGTTCAGCGTGTCGCGCCAGGTGGAGCGGTACTCGCGGCGCACCGCCCACGGCTCCGGCCCGCCGCGGCGTTGCTCGCTCCGGCCGCGCTCCGGCGGCCCGTCCTCGTCGCCGCCGCCGCGCGCGGGGCCGATGCCGACCAGCTGCGCCGTCGTCTTTCCGTTGATCGAGTAGATGCGCATGGGGACGATGGCCGCGCGCTGCACCACGCCGGTGTGCTCGGCGCGGAGCTGCGCGGCCACGCCGGCCTGCTGCTCGTCCTGCACGTCGAAGAGGAGGAGATTGGCCCGCGTCTCGGCGGCGTTCAGGCGCAGCGGGCGCAGCAGGTTTCCCTGCGTCAGGTACAGCGTGGCCAGCAGGAAGACGCCGAAACCCAGCGCGAGGACGACGACGCGCGTCTGGTTCCCCGGGCGGTGGAGGTTCGCCAGCCCCTGCCGCGCGGCGTACGGCAGCCCCGCTCCCGGCGCGGCGCGGACCAGACGCGTCACCCCCCACGCGGCCAGCCAGAGGCCGAGCAGGGTGACGCCGATCCCCGCCACGAAGCCCAGACCGGTGCGCCATCCACCGGCCTGCATCATCACCAGCGCGGCCACGCTCGCCGCCAGCAGGAGCGCGGCGCCGGCAGTCCACGCGTCGCGCACGCGCCCGGCCGGCTCCACGCGGCGGCGGATGGCCTCGAGCGGCGAGATGCGGCGCGTGGCCAGCAGCGGCAGCAGCGCGAACGCCACCGCGATCCAGATCCCCACCCCGATCCCCATCCCCACCGACGGGAGATCGACGGTGGTCCCCACCTGCACCGGAAGGAGGTCGGCCAAGAGACGCGGGAGCACCCACTGCACGGCCACGCCCATCGCCGCGCCGAGCGCCGCGCCCGCCAGCCCCATCGCCCCGGCCTGCAGCAGGTAGATGGAGATGACCTGCGGCGCGGTCGCCCCCAGGCAGCGCAGCGCGGCCACGGTTTCCCGCTTCTGCGCCATGTACGCGCCCATCGCGCTGGCCACGCCGATGCCGCCCAGCAGGAGCGCGAAGGTGCCCACGAGACCGAGGAAGTCGCCCAGCCGGCCCAGCGCGCGGTCCAGCTGCCGCTGCTGCTGCTCGGCCGTGCGCACGTTCGCCCGCTCGCCGCGCAGCACCGCGCGGTGCGCCTCGGTCCACCGCGCGGCCAGGCGCGGCGGGGTGCGCACGAACACGTCGTAGTCCACCCGCGCGCCGAAGCGCAGCAGGTTCATCTCCGCCACGGTGGAGGCGGGAACGTAGACCGGCGGGGCGAAGAGCGAGCCGACGCCCACCTGCCCGGGAACCTTCTCCAGCGTCCCGATCACCCGGAAGCGCGCGTCGCCCAGCGAGATGGAGTCGCCCAGCCGCGCGTCCAGCGCCGTCAGCAGCGCGGGATCCACCAGTGCGTTGCGGCCGCCCTGCAGCGCGGCCCATCGTCCCGCCGGCGCCGTCTCGATCTGTCCGTAGAAAGGATATCCGGGCTCCACCGCGCGCACCTGCGAGAGGCGGGTTCCCCCGGTGCGCTCCAGAAGCGCCATCGACGCGAACGACGTCTGCCGCGACACCACCGCGCCGGAGCGGCGCAGCGAGTCGATCGCCATCTCCGTCCTCCGCCCCAGCGTGCGGTTGCTGGAGATGGCCAGATCCGCCCCCAGCAGCGCGCGCGACTGGTCGCGGACCCCCTGCGACAGGTTGGCCGCGAAGCTCTGCGTGGCCACCAGCGCCGCGACACCGAGGGAGATGGCGGAGAGGAAGAGCAGAAGCCGCCGGCGCGCGAACCGGCTTTCGCGCCACGCCAGCGCCGCGATCGGGCGGAAGACGCTCACGAGCCGCTCCGCTCGTCCGACACCACGCGCCCGTCCGAAAGCCGGATCACCCGCCGCGCCCTTGCGGCCAGGTCCAGGTCGTGGGTCACGAGGACGAGCGTGGTCCCCAGCTCGCGGTTCAGCTCCATCAGCAGGTCGATCACCCGCTGCCCCGTGGCCGCGTCGAGGTTCCCGGTGGGCTCGTCGGCGAACAGGATCCGCGGCGCGTGCACGAACGCGCGCGCGATGGCCACGCGCTGCTGCTCGCCGCCGGAGAGCTGCGCCGGGAAGTGGTGCCCGCGCCCGCCCAGCCCCACCCGCTCCAGCAGCTCGTCCGCGCGGCCGCCGGAGCGCTCGCCGCGCAGCTGCAGCGGCACCTCCACGTTCTCGCGCGCGGTGAGCGTGGGGATGAGCTGGAACGACTGGAAGACGAAGCCGATCCGTTCGCGCCGCAGCCGCGCGCGCTCGTCCTCGCTCAGCGCGCCGATGTCGGTGTCGTCCAGGCGGACGATGCCGCCGCTGGGGCGGTCGAGGCCCGCGAGCAGCCCCAGGAGCGTGGTCTTCCCGCTCCCGGACGGCCCGACGATTGCCACCGTCTCCCCCGCGTCTACCCGAAAGGTTACGTTCGTCACCGCGGCCAGCTGCTGGCCGCCGCTGCGGTATGTCTTGGACAGATCTTCTACGATGAGCAATGGGCTCCGCGGGTTCCTGATCGTTGTGCCGGCCTTCTGCACCCTGATACTCGGCTGTGGGCGGGAGGATCGCAAACCGAGCCCGGGAGCTTCGGCGGACACGGTTGCGGTCGGCACGAACGACGGCTCGGCCGAGGACTCCACCGGCGCCGCCGCGCGCGCCGCGGACCGCCGCGTGGTGATGTTCGTGGGCACCAGCCTGACGGCCGCGCTGGGGTTGGACCCCGACCTGGGCTTCCCCGCGCGCGTCCAGGCCAAGATCGACTCCGCCGGCCTCCCGTTCGAGGTGGTGAACGCCGGCGTGAGCGGCGAGATCTCGGCCCAGGCGCGGGACCGGGTGGCGAAGTGGCTGGTGAAGCAGCCCTTCGACGTGATGGTGCTGGAGACGGGCGCCAACGACATGCTGCAGGGGCTGTCGCTGGCCGCGCTCCGCCGCAACATCGAGCAGATCGTGGACACCGTGCGCAAAGCGCGGCCGGACGCGCGCATCGTGCTGGCGGGGATGGTGGCCGCGCCCAACCTGGGCGAGCGCTACGGCCGCGAGTACCGCGCGATCTACACCGGCGTGGCGCGGGAAGACAGCCTTTCCCTCATCCCCTTTTTGCTGGACGGCGTGGCCGGCAACCCGGACCTGAACCTGGGCGACGGCATCCACCCCAACGAGCGCGGCCAGCGCATCGTTGCCGAGAACGTATGGAGGGTGCTGGAGCCTGTCCTCCGCGAGGAAGCGGCGAAGCCGGCGCGTGCTGCGGGGCCACCTTGAGCGCTGGAGGCACTCATGCACTTCATGGGATACGGAGTGTGGGACGGCTCCAGCATCGCAGTCGACGAACCGCTGCCGCTCGAACCCGGCACACGGGTAGTGATCACCGTTCGCGTCAACGATTCCCCTGGAGCCGAGGAGCCACGTGACGAAGCCGGCGGGGTGGATGACGAGCTCGCTCCGGAGCCGAAGCCGGTATCCTGGCTTGCAACAGCGCGAGAGCTGAAGCTCCAGGGCCCCAAGGACCTATCCGTCCGACGTTACGATCATCCGTAGGGATATTCGTGGTAGATCTCGCGCCACCACCGGAACGTGGGGAAGGTGTGCTGGTGCCCGTCCTCCGCGAGGAAATGGCGAAGCCGGCCGCGCCGCCGCCCGTAGGACCTTGGCGAAATTAGGGGTGTTTACTATCTTCAATTCCAGGCAAATCGAAGCCACCGTCCGGGAGCATTTATGACTCGTAAAGTCGAGGCCACGTACGACGGGGAAACGGTTCATCCCGACGAGCCGCTCCAGCTCGCCCCGAACTCGCGATTCGTGATGACCTACGAGCCGATCGAGGAGACGGGAGCGCCCGCCCCGGTTTCCTTCATCGACGTCGCGCTCGCAAATCCGGTTCATGGGCCGGCGGATTGGTCCGAACGCGTGGATCATTATCTCTATGGCGGCGTGATCGATGAGGAGGACTGAGGTTCTCATCGACACGGCGTTCGCGATCGCGTTGCTCAACGTGGACGACGAGCATCATGTCGCCGCCGTTACGCTCGGAACCCAGCTGCGCAATCAGGTCAGGCTCGTGCTGACGAGGCCGGTGTGCCTGGAGATCGGCAACGCGATGTCCGACCCGCGTCGCCGCGCTCAGACTGCGCGTTTCCTCGCAGGCATGGCAGCTGATCCCAATGTCGAGATCCTTCCGTGGAGTGAGTCCGTGTATTCTCAAGCTCTCGCACTCTTCCGCAGCCGGCCCGACAAGGCGTGGAGCCTGACGGACTGCACATCGTTCGTAGTCATGCGCGATCGCGGGATCACGGACGCGCTCACGACGGACAACCACTTTCGCCAGGCAGGCTTTCAACCGCTGCTCCGGCCCGCCGCGAACTGATCGCAACGCACCCCTCCTCGCTGCTCGTAGCCCGCCGCCCGCTCCATCCCCCGCCATGAACCCCATCTCCCGGTTCTTCCACTGGATCGGCAAGGGCCGCGCGGCGGGCAGGCTGCGGCGGCAGGCGCGGCGCGCGGCGGAGCCCGCGGACCGCGTGGCGCTGCTGGAGCGGGCCGTGGCGCTGGACGACAGCGCCTCCACGTGGATGGAGCTGGCGGTGGCGGCCGCGCGGTGCGGACGGCTCGGCCAAGCGGCCGAGAGCTGGCGCCGGGCGATCGCGATGCAGCCCGTCCTTATCCCGCCCGACGCGGAGATGGCGGCGCTCGCGCCCGTCCTCCCGCTCGTCGCGGGCGACCTGCTGGCGGCGGTGAGCGGCGGGCGGCGTGCCTTCGGCGACCGCCGCTGGAAGCTGGAGCGGCGCGGCGCGTTCGACGGCGAGGAGCGGTGGAAGGTCGAGCAGGAGAGGGCGTCGGAGATGAAGGAGCTTCTGCCCGCGCTCCGCTTCGTCGCCCAGGCGATCTCGCACACCGCCGGTGCGCCCGGGCGCGTGCGCTTCGACTGCGACCGGCTGGAGCGCGACAGCGACGCGTACAACGAGATCGTGCAGATGGGCGAGGTCCTGATCCGCTGGGACGAATCGCGGCGCATCACCGGTGTAGACGTGCGCGAGTAGGCATCCGGTTGTCTTTCACGGAGAGCAGAGGGTCACGGAGGAATCACCATCCCCTTCGTCACCTCCGTGGTCTCCGCCGGGGATCATCCTCTGGCTCTTTGACGCAACGTGTCATAGATTGCTGCGTCGCATCATAGGCATGCGCGAGGCGGTCGACACGCGATTCCGGGAGCCATCATCATGGCCAAACGCATACTGCTGTTCACGGGGAAGGGCGGCGTGGGGAAGACCACCTGCGCGGCGGCCACGGCGCTGCGCGCGGCGGAGCAGGGGTACCGCACGCTGGTGCTGTCGTCGGACCCCGCGCACTCGCTGGCCGACGCGCTGGACATGCCGCTGGGGCCCGAGCCCGTGCAGGTGGCCGAGAACCTGTGGGCGCAGGAGGTGGACCTCTACTACAGCATGAAGAAGTACTGGGGGAACATGCGCGAGCTGATGCTCACCGTGTTCCGCTGGCAGGGCGTCGACCGCATCGCGGCCGAGGAGATGGCGGCGCTGCCGGGGATGAACGAGGGCTCCGTTCTGCTCTGGCTGGAGCAGTTCTACCGGAGCGGCGACTACGACCTGATCGTGGTCGACAGCGCGCCGACGGGCGAGACGCTGACGCTGCTCACCCTCCCGCAGGCCACGCAGTGGTGGATGTCGCGCGCCTTTCCCTTCCAGAAGACGGCGATCAAGACCGCCGGCTTCGCGCTGCGCAAGACGACCGGCATCCCGCTGGACAAGGGCTACGACGAGCTGAACCGCCTGTTCGAGAAGCTGAAGAGCATCCAGGACGTGCTGGGCAACAGCGACATCTCGTCGGTGCGGCTGGTGATGAACCCCGAGAAGATGGTGATCGAGGAGGCCAGGCGCGCCTACACCTACCTCCAGCTCTACGGCTACGGCGTGGACGCCGTGATCGTGAACCGCGTGATGCCGGAGGAGGGGACCGGCCCCGTGCTGGCGCGCTACGTGGCGGCGCAGAAGAAGTACCTTGAGGAGATCGACCACTCCTTCTCGCCCCTCCCCATCCTCCACGTCCCCCACAGCGGGCGCGAGGTGTTCGGGGTGGAGCTGCTGCGCGAGATCGGCGAGGAGCTGTACGGGGCGAAAGACCCGGCGGCGCTGATGTACAGCGGGCAGACCTACCGGGTCAGCGAGGAGGGGAAGGACTACGTGCTGGAGCTGCGCCTTCCGTTCGCGCACGAGGGCGAGGTGGAGGCGCGCCACGCGGGCGACCAGCTGGTGATCCAGCTGGCCAACCAGCGCCGCAACTACCTGTTGCCCAAATTCCTTGCGTACTATACACTTGGTGCGGCCAGCGTCCGCAACGGGTGGCTGCGCGTGAGGTTCGCGCAGGCCGCCGCCTAGCGCGCCGGACCGCCGCGGAAGCAAATCCCGGACAACCCGCAGCACCCAGCCGCCGCGGACGGAACCCGGCCGCGGCCGCGCCTTCCCGCGCGGCCGCCCGGGTTTTCGTGTCTTCGCGGCTTTGCTTCGCCGTCCAGGGAACCGTTCCCGAACCCGCCCTCCGGAG
This sequence comes from Longimicrobium sp., assembly GCF_035474595.1. Classification (NCBI taxonomy): domain Bacteria; kingdom Pseudomonadati; phylum Gemmatimonadota; class Longimicrobiia; order Longimicrobiales; family Longimicrobiaceae; genus Longimicrobium; species Longimicrobium sp. The sequence continues at coordinate 36,737 of NZ_DATIND010000140.1, read as the reverse complement.
ACCCATCCGATGTTCGTCCCCAGCCTTCTCTTGAAGCAGCTGTACACCTTCGGAAGCCTGAAGAACTCCGACGACGGGGTGCAGTTCTCCATCAAGAACCGGCTGAGCGACGCCACGGTCACGGGGCTGCGCGGCATCCGCATCAACGGGCAGGAGATCCCGCTGCACGACGTGGAGGTGCGGCTGGAGGACGGCATCGTCCAGTGCCACCAGATCAGCGCCGACCGGCCGCTCGCGTTCCCGCTGAAGCACTCGCTGCACATCGTGGCGAAGCGCCCCGCGCTGCCGCTGGGGAAGCACGAGATCGAGATCGTGTTCGACAGCAAGCCGTTCGGCAAGCTGAAGCTGAACGTGCAGGACGCCATCGCCGAGCAGCTGCCGCTGGCGAAGAAGATCCCGCGCGACGCCACCGACGACTACTCGCCCGAGGCCATCCGCGCGCGCCAGGCGTTCGTGGAGGAGTTCTCGGGCGCGCCGCTGGACCACGTAAGGCGCTTCTCCTTCGATCCGCACCTGCTGAAGGGGAACGTGGAGCACTTCACCGGCGTGGCCCAGGTGCCGATCGGCTTCGCCGGGCCGCTGCAGGTGAACGGCGAGCACGCGCAGGGCGAGTTCGTGATCCCCATGGCCACCACCGAGGGGACGCTGGTGGCCAGCTACAACCGGGGGATCGCGCTGCTGAACGCGTGCGGCGGCGTGAGCGTGTCGGTGGTGGGCGACGCCATGCAGCGCGCGCCGGTGTTCGTGTTCGACAACGCGCGTCAGGGGCGGGAGTTCGTGGAGTGGGTGCAGGCGAACCAGCCCCGCATCGCGCAGGAGGCCGAGGCCACCAGCAGCGTGGCGAAGCTGAAGTACGTCGACCATTACCTCTCCAACAAGTTCGTCTTCCTCCGCTTCAACTACCACACGGGCGACGCGGCGGGGCAGAACATGGTGGGGCGCGCGACGTTCGCGGCGTGCTCGTGGATCCTGGACCAGTACCCCGGCGTCCGCCACTTCTACCTCGAGTCGAACTTCGCCACCGACAAGAAGGCGTCGCAGATCAACATCATGCGCACGCGCGGCAAGCGGGTGACGGCCGAGGCGGTGATCAAGCGCGACGCGCTGATCCAGCGCATGCGGGTGGAGCCCGAGAGCCTGGTGTACCACCACGGCGTGGCGAACATCGGCTCCATCCTGTCCGGCGCCAACAACAACGGCGCGCACTCGGCCAACGCCATCACCGCCATCTTCATCGCCACCGGGCAGGACGTGGCGAACGTGGCCGAGAGCAGCGCGGGGGTGATGTACGCCGAGCTCACGCCCGAGCGCGACCTGTACATCTCCATCACCATTCCGTCGTTGATCGTGGCCACCCACGGCGGCGGCACCGGGCTGCCGACCCAGCGCGAGTGCCTGGCGGCCATGGGGTGCGTGGGCCGCGGCACGGTGAACAAGTTCGCCGAGATCGTGGCCGGCGTGGTGCTGGCCGGCGAGCTCTCGCTGGGCTCCGCGATCTCGTCGTCCGACTGGGTCTCGAGCCACGAGCAGTACGGGCGGAACAGATAACGGCAGTGCCAAGTGCCAAGTGCCAAGTGCCAAGTGCCAAGTGCCAAGTGCCAAGTGCCAAGTGCCAAGTGGGCGCGGTACTCTCCGCCACTAGGCACTAGGCACTAGGCACTCAGACTTTTCCTCGCACCGAAAGCCCGCATGTACACCCCCACCACCCTCCTGGCCCTGGTCGAGCAGGGGCTGCCGAAGAACGTGACACCCGCCACCGTCGCCACCAAGCGCGACGGCAAGTGGATCGAGACCTCGCGCGCGGAGTTCGAGCGGCAGGTGGAGCTCTTCGCGTACGGGCTGCACGACCTGGGCGTGCGCCGCGGCGACCGCGTGGCGCTGCACGCCGAGAACAGCGCCGAGTGGCTGATCGCCGACCTGGCCGTCCTTTCCCTCGGCGCCGTCGACGTTCCCATCTACACCACCCAGCCGGCGGACCAGATCCAGTACATCCTGGAGAACTCCGAGGCGGTGGCGTACATCGTCTCGTCCGCGAAGCTGCACCAGCCCGTGGCCTCCATCCTCCCGAACGTGGCCACGCTGAAGGCCACCGTCGGCATCCGCGGCTCGTTCGCGCCGGGGATGCTGTCGTGGCAGGAGGTGCTGGCGCGCGGCGAGGCGGCGAAGGCGAAGGAGCCCGGCTTCTTCCGCGAGTCGCGCGCGCAGGCGAAGCCGGACGACCTGGCGACCCTCATCTACACCTCGGGGACCACGGGCACGCCCAAGGGGGTGATGCTGACGCACTGGAACCTGGCGTCCAACGTCCTTTCCTCGCTGGAGCGGATGCCGTGGGACATCGAGGGCGAGCGCGGCGGGAAGATCCTGTCCTACCTCCCCCTCTCGCACGTCTTCGAGCGGATGCTGGGCTACCTGTATCTCCACGTCGGCTATCCCATCTGGTTCGTGGAGAACTTCGAGGAGATGCTGGCCGACCTGGCGTTCGTGACGCCGGTGCACTTCTCCAGCGTCCCCCGCTTGCTGGAGAAGGTGTACGCGGCCATCCACGCCAGGGTCGACACGCTCTCCGGCGCGCAGAAGAAGATCCTGGCCTGGGGGCTGGGGCTGGCCGACCGCTTCGACGTGGAGAAGGAGATCGGCCTGGGCGACCGCGTGCAGTACGCCATCGCCGACGCGCTCGTCTTCAAGAAGCTGCGCGCGCTCTTCGGCGGGAACCTGAAGGCCATCACCAGCGGCGGCGCGGCGCTGTCGAAGGAGGTGATGAACTTCATCAACGCCATCGGCATCTTCTGCGGCCAGGGATACGGGCTGAGCGAGACCTCGCCCGTGATCACCGTCTACGAGAAGGACAGGCTGCGCGCCGGCTCGGTCGGCTCGCCCATCTCCGGGGTGGAGATCCGCATCGCCGGCGACGGGGAGATCTGGGTGCGCGGGCCCAACGTGATGGAGGGCTACTTCAGGGCGCCCGAGGCCACGGCCGAGGTGATGGAGGACGGCTGGTTCAAGACGGGCGACATCGGGGTGATCGACGGGGAAGGCTTCCTGACCATCACCGACCGCAAGAAGGAGATGATGAAGCTCAGCACGGGGAAGTACATCGCCCCGCAGCCCATCGAGCAGCGGCTGGCGCACAGCCGGTTCATCGACCAGGTGGTGGTGATCGGCAACAGCCGCCAGTTCTGCTCGGCCCTGCTGGTGGTGAGCGTGGACACGGTCGTGAAGCACTTCGCGGAGACCGGCCAGCCGCTGGCCAAGGACGCCGACGTGCTGGGCCTCCCCCAGGTGCGCGAGCTGATCCAGCGCGAGGTGGACGCGGTGAACGCGCACCTGCCGCACTGGGAGCAGGTGAAGAAGTTCGCGCTGGTGAAGCACCCGTGGAGCATCGAGACCGGCGAGCTGACGCCCACCATGAAGATCAAGCGGCGGGTGATCAACGAGCGTCACGCCGACGACATCCAGACGCTGTACGCCTGAGCCCGTGCGGAGGAACCCGGCCCCCACCCCCGGCGCGGCGGACGACGAGCCCGCGGACGACGAGGCGTCGCGCCCCCAGCCGCGCCACGCCGAGCCGCGCCTGGAGCTGTTCGGCGACGTGGGCCAGTTCGTCGCCGCGCTGGGCGCCGATTCTCCAGCCGACCGTCCTGAGCCCGCGGCCGCGGACGACGCGCCGCATCTCCGCGCCGAGCCCGGGGCCGATGCTGCGCCGTCTATCGCCGACGACGAGCGCGCGCATTCGTTCGACGAGGTGACGCTGCCGGAGGCGCACGCCGTCGTCTCGCGCGAGACCTTCCGCGCCGGGCCGGCGGACGAGACCACCGCCGAGCCGCCGCCGCGCGCCGCATCCCCATCCCCCGATCCCCATCCCGACGCGCCGCACGTGGCCCCGAAGCCGCGCGCCATGCCGTTCGTGTTCGACCCGCTGCGCCCGTACCGCGGCGTGGTGCGGCGCTTCTTCGTGGTCTACAAGCACGTGCTCGGGCTCCTGGCCGGGGGCGCGGTGACGTACGTCCGCGCGCTGCCGCGCGAGCGGCGGCACGGGCTGCACTCCTGGTTCCCGCGGCTCACCGCCTCCATCGTCTGGCCCTTCCTGGACCGCGACATCCGCAAGCTGGCCTTTCCGCAGCAGCTGCGGCGGCGGCTGGAGATCCTGGGGCCCACGTACATCAAGCTCGGCCAGATCATGGCCATCCGCGAGGACCTGCTCCCGCGCAGCATCACCCGCGAGCTGGCCAACCTCTTCGACCGCCTCCCGGCCATCCCCTTCACCCAGGTCCGCGAGATCATCGAGCGCTCGCTGGACCGGCCGCTGGCAGCCTCCTTCGCCTCGGTGAACGAGCAGCCGATCGGCTCCGCCTCCATCGCCCAGGCGCACCGGGCCCGAACGCTGGCGGGCGAGGACGTGGTGGTGAAGGTGATCAAGCCCGGCGTGCGGGAGATGATCGAGAGCGACCTGACGCTGCTGGGGATGGTCGGCGGCTTCCTGCAGTGGGTGATCCCCCGCTACCAGCCGCGGCAGATCGTGCGCGAGTTCAGCGCGTATACCGCCAAGGAGGTCGATTACAACTTCGAGGCGGACAACGCCGAGACCTTCGCCGCGAACTTCCGCGACACGCCCGACGTCGTCTTCCCCAAAATCTACCGCGAGCTGTCGTCGGGCGACGTGCTGACGATGGAGTTCATGCCGGGGTTCAAGCCCGGCTCGCCGCCCACCGAGCAGCTGACGCCCGAGGAGCGCGAGCGGGTGATCGACCTGGGCGCCGCGTCCATCATCCGCATGCTGTACCGCGACGGCTTCTTCCACGCCGACCTGCACGCGGGGAACCTGATGATCCTCCCCGGCGACCGCGTGCGCGTGGGGTTCATCGACCTGGGGATGGTGGGGCGCTTCGAGGAGCGCACGCGGCGGCAGATGCTGTACTACTTCCACGCGCTGGTCTCGGGCGACATCGACGGGTCCACGCGCTACCTGACCGACATGGCCACGCTGGGGAAGGGCGGCGACCCGCAGGGCTTCCGCCGCGCCGTGGCCGACCTGTCGCGCCGCTTCGTCTCGCGCGCGGGCCGCGGCGACATCTCCATCGCCCAGCTGATCCTCGAGTCCGTGGGGCTGGGCGGAAAGTACCGCGTCTTCTTCCCCGTGGAGATGACGCTGATGGTGAAGGCGCTGGTGACCTTCGAGGGCGTGGGCCGCACGCTGGACCCGCAGCTGGACGTGGCCGCCGTCTCGCGCAGGCACGTGTCGCGGATCTTCCAGCAGCAGTTCGACCCCCGCCTGCTGGCGCGGCAGATCCTGCGCGGGAGCCCGGAGCTGGTGGACATGGCGGTGCGCCTGCCGCAGCTCCTTTCCGCCGGCTTCAAGTTCGCCGACGAGCACCTGAACAACCGCCAGCCTTCCAACCCGCTGCAGGGGATCAAGGGCGCCATCCTGGCCGCCGCCTGCATCGTGGGCGGCGTGCTGGCGGCCATCCAGCACGCCTCGCCGCTCCTGTGGGGAGGGATGTTCCTGCTGGCGCTGGTCCTGTCGGTCTTCGGGAGATGAAGAAGCCGGAGCCCGCCGCCGCGCCCTTCCGGGTGGACCTGGAGCTCGGCGCCGCCGACCTGGAGCAGCTGTGGGAGCGCTTCGACCCCGAGCAGGACGAGATCCCCGCCGTCGGCGCCGTTCCCGAGCTGCCGGCGGCGGACGAGGCCGCGCACGACCCCATCGACTGGGAGTACATCGAGTCGCTGAACCGCGGCTTCCTGGGCGAGATCGTGGACCACTGGTTCCGCGGCCAGATCGTCGGCGCGGAGAAGATCCCCGAGGGCGGACCGCTCATCATCGCCCCCAACCACAGCGGCAACGCTTTTCCGCACGACGCGGTGGTGCTGGACGGGCTGCTCTGGCGCCACTACGGCCTGGGCCGCGCGGGAAAGTGCCGCTCGGTCTACACGCCGCAGCTGGCGGCGGTGTGGTGGATGCGGCCGTACGGGCTGGACAACTGGTGGCGGCGCGGCGGCGGGGTCGACATGACCTTCGCCAACTACGACGCGCTCCTCGCCCGCGGCGACAAGGTCGTCTACTATCCCGAGGGGGTGCCGGGGATCGGGAAGGGGTTCCTGAAGCGCTACCAGCTGCAGCACTTCCATTCCTCGTTCGTAGCGCTCGCGGCCAAGCACCGCGCGCCGGTCTACACCGTGGCGGTCGTCAACGCGGAGTGGGTGAACCCCACCAGCGTGACCTTCGAGTGGCTGAACCGGCTCTTCCGCAACACCGTGGGGCTGCCGTTCTTCCCCATTCCCACCGTGTTCCTGGCGGCGCTCTTCCCCTTCGTGTTCTACCTGGGCTTCCCCTGCCGCATGGTGTTCGTGGTCGGCGACCCCATCGACGTGCGCGGCCTGCTGCGCGAGGAGGGGGAGACGGATCTCGATCATCCGGACCGGGATGCCGTGCTGCGCGTGGCCGAGCGGGTGCGGCGGCTGTCGCAGGAGCGGCTGGACGCGGCGGTGGCCGAGCACGGGAAGAAGCCGTGGGACGTGCGCGGCCTGTTCCGCTCGATGCGGAAGCTGAAGGGGCGCATCTGGAGCCGCACGCCGCTGGGGTGGCCGTACGCCTATCTCCGCCACGAGCGCGACCGCCGCCGCCCGCCGGCCCGGAACGGGCTGCACGCCTTCCTGCGCGACTGGGACATCCTCTTCTACTACATGCCGTTGGGGTGGATCGGCCTGGCGCTCGCGCGGGTCCTGCGCAAGCCGCCGTACGGCTACCGCGGCCTCACCCGCCGCGAGCGCACCGAGCGCGAGGGCTCCTTCCGCTGGACGCTCGACACGCGCCCCCTCCCCCCGCGCTCCGCGCTGGAGCGCGAGGCGGAGCTCGCCGCGTCGGGGGACGATTGAAGCCTTCGGGACCGCGGGGGGGATGGGGACTGGTCGGGACCGGCCGCATCCCCTAAGTTCACTCTCAGCCGCCAGGGGTATCCCCGTAGATGGGGATTGAGAGAGTCCCTTGGAACCTGATCCGGATCACACCGGCGTAGGGAGCGCGGCGTGTCGTTGCAAGACGGTCCGTTCCTTCAATCCCCACCGCCCGAAGGAAATCCGTCCCAGGCGCCACCCGTGCTCACGGGCGGCGCCTTTCCGTTTCCCTGAAAGGCGCCGCGCACCGGACGCACACGCTCGCGCAAGGAGACGCCATGATCGCCACCGCCCGCCCCCGCACCGACACGCCCGCCGGCGACTACGGCGACGCCTTCCCCAGCTCGCGCAAGGTGTACGTCGACGGGCGCCACGGCATCCGCGTGCCCATGCGCGAGATCGGGCTCTCGGGCGGCGAGCCGCCGCTGCGCGTGTACGACACCAGCGGCCCGCTGGGCGGCGACGTGCGCCAGGGGCTTCCCTCCGTGCGCGGCGAGTGGATCGCGGGGCGCGACGTATCCCCCGTCTCCCGCACGTACACGCCGATCCCCGGCCGGAGCACGGCCGAGCTGCCGGAGTCGCTCGCGCGGCCAACGCTGCGCGGCAACGGGGCGGTCACGCAGATGGCCTACGCCCGCCGCGGCGACATCACCCCCGAGATGGAGTTCGTGGCCCTGCGCGAAGGGGTGGATGCCGAGCTGGTGCGAAGCGAAGTCGCGCGTGGGCGGGCCATCATCCCCGCCAACATCAACCACCCCGAGCTGGAGCCGATGATCATCGGCCGCGCGTTCAAGGTGAAGGTGAACGCGAACATCGGGAACAGCGCGGTGACCTCGTCCATCGAGGAGGAGGTGGAGAAGCTGCGCTGGGCCACCCTCTGGGGCGCCGACACCGTGATGGACCTCAGCACGGGGAAGAACATCCACGAGACGCGCGAGTGGATCCTGCGCAACTCGCCCGTGCCGATCGGCACGGTGCCCATCTACCAGGCGCTGGAGAAGGTGGGCGGCGTGCCCGAGGAGCTGACCTGGGAGCTGTACCGCGACACGCTGGTGGAGCAGGCCGAGCAGGGGGTGGACTACTTCACCGTGCACGCGGGCGTGCTGCTGCGCTACATCCCCATGACCGCGAAGCGGATGACGGGGATCGTGAGCCGCGGCGGGTCGATCATCGCCAAGTGGTGCCTGGCGCACCACCGCGAAAGCTTCCTGTACACGCACTTCCGCGAGATCTGCGAGATCATGCGGGCGTACGACGTGAGCTTCTCGCTGGGTGACGGGCTGCGGCCGGGCAGCATCTACGACGCCAACGACGAGGCGCAGTTCGCGGAGCTCAGGACGCAGGGCGAGCTGAACCGGATCGCGTGGGAGTTCGACGTGCAGACCATGAACGAGGGGCCGGGGCACGTGCCCATGCACCTGATCAAGGAGAACATGGACCGGCAGCTGGAGTGGTGCCAGGAGGCGCCGTTCTACACGCTGGGGCCGCTGACGACGGACATCGCGCCCGGGTACGACCACATCACCAGCGCGATCGGCGCGGCGCAGATCGGGTGGTACGGCACGGCCATGCTCTGCTACGTGACGCCCAAGGAGCACCTGGGGCTGCCGAACCGCGACGACGTGAAGTCGGGCGTGATCACGTACAAGATCGCGGCGCACGCGGCCGACCTCGCCAAGGGCCACCCGCGCGCGCAGGAGTGGGACGACGCGCTCTCCAAGGCGCGCTTCGAGTTCCGCTGGCGCGACCAGTTCAACCTGTCGCTGGACCCGGTGACCGCGCTGGCGTACCACGACGAGACGCTCCCCGCCGAGGGCGCCAAGATCGCGCACTTCTGCAGCATGTGCGGCCCGAAGTTCTGCTCGATGAAGATCACGCAGGACGTGCGCGACTACGCCGCGCAGCTGGAGGCGGCGGAGGCGGGGATGGCCGCCAAGAGCGCCGAGTTCCGCGAACGGGGCGGCGAGGTGTACCTTCCGGTGGTAAACGAGGCGATCGCCGAGGCCATCGAGGCGGAGGAGACGGTCGCGGCGGATTGAGTTGCTCAACAAACTCTGCCCGGTAACCGGGAGGGCACAGATTAGTGATCCTCTCGGTTTGGGTCGCCGTAGCGTTGTCACACTGCGCCCGCTGCATTGAGGTTTGGTGTGGTTAGGGAAGAATCATCTGCACAGACTTGAGGCAGCTGGAGGCCAAATGACTCCTCTGAAAGAAGCGACTATCGCGGTTCTCTACTTGAAGTGCGCGAATCCCTAGAAACCCTTCGAACCAGACGAAGCTCTTGAATTGTCCACCATCCGAGATAGAAGTAGAAGAGTGTCAATAACTCTGAACTTGATATCGGGACACGCCCCAATTGGTACATAAGGACGCCCCAAAAGATATTCCACACACCAAAGGCAACAGAAAACCGAAAGGCAAACCGGGCGTACGATAAACCGTCCGACCCGGACCTAAGTGAATAGAGCGACCCTGAATGCGGATGCCAGTAACTAGCGAATGCCTCAAGAAGCGTAGGCATTGCGTTATCTACACCACCACTCCGGCTACCTAGGAGCCGACCAGCCCAATAATCCAGCTGATGAGCGAAACCAGAGCCGATTACGATAGCAGTAAAGGTAAGGATTGCGCGCTCAAAGTTCCCTGATGTTGAAGCCATAGCAATCAGGATTACTCCACCCCCCGGAAAGTACGCGTTAAATACGACCATGCCCTCGAAGAACGAAATTGTAGCGATAAGGAGTAAACTGCCCGACCGGAGGCGGTCTGTTAAAAATTCAATTATTGCGGATGACGGAACGATTACTCCGTATGCGCTAAGGAAATGAACGATGATGAGAAGCGCAACAACGGAAAGAGGCAGAGTCAGGCGTCGATACCGCATCTATTGGACTGTCCACACTGTACTTGCAAGTGCCAAAGCCCCTAAGAACATGGGCATACGAGTGAGTTGGAGGCGACGCCGCAGTTCCAGACCCGGCCACGTGAGTACAAGGCCAAGTAGCAGGAGAGAGGAGCAAGCTAGTAGGTAACCGAGTGTAGACCGAACTACAACTAGCATAGAGAGTCCTCCAACCACTATCAATATCACTGCCATTCTTCGTGCTGCGGCGACACCAATGAGGACAGGAATAGTTTTCAGGCCGAATCGGCTGTCGCCCTCAATGTCGCGGATGTCCAAGTACACTTCTCTGCCGGAGATGTATAGTACAAGTGCGGCAAAGACAGTATTTGGGAACTGTCCACCACCCACAGCTGCGCCATAGGAGAGGGGAGCACAGCACAATAACGCCGTATAGAGGCCTTTGAACAAGGGGAAATGCCGCGCAAAAAACGAATAGAGAATAACAGATGCAGCAGTGATAGAGAGGATCACCATGGACTTACCATGTAGCGGTGTGAGCCCAAGTGAAATGAGAATTAGCAACCCACTCGCGATGATCCCCTGAGGCCGCGTAACTAGACCTATTGTTACAGGTCGTTGGATACACGCCAGAGCGTCCTTGGACTTGTCATAAATGTCATTGATTATAAATCCCGCCATCGTAACAAAGGTCATTGCACATCCCGCTGCTAACGCAGGCCACCATATCGCCGCCGGAAGGAATGCGATGGTAGCCCCGGTTGCGCAACCGGCAATGACGGAGTGGATCGGGCGTCCGGATACCCATAGGCCCCTAAGTAGGGTGAGGATTTTCATCCGCCAGCGGAAGTAGTTGAGTGGCATTGGCTGCCTCCTCCTTAGGCCCGGGCTGGGCTACCCACCAAGCCCAACCAGAAGCTGCAGCTGCGAACAGAACGTAAATCAGGATCAACCAATTGAAACGATCATAACGGGTGCTTGGGCCACCGGCAAATACTATCGACAACAAGCCGACGAATGCGAAGAATCCGCAGACAGCTCCAGTGAGCGCGATGGCGTTGTTCGGTTGCGCATAATGCTCGACAAGTGCTTGTTGTGTCCTAGGCATCTGCTTGTGCGTCTTGAGACTGACGCCCATGACGACCGCAAGCAATCCCGCCATGATCGAGTACATCCCGCCGACGCATGCCAACGGCGGTTCCGGCAACGCTATCTCCCCCTTCATATGCGCCGCGACAGCCAATTCCAAGGGCAGACTGATCCCAAATACGGCCGCCCAGAGACTCATTCGCCTGTAGTTTGCTGAACTCCCGTATCTGAACCAAACCAGCGATCCAGCAAGTAACCATACCATCACAAACGGCAGGTATGACGACTCGGTCTGCAGGTGCAGGTAAGTCGAAAGGAAAAGCGGCAAAAATAACGCCGTAGCCACATTCGCTCCACTCAAGAACGAGCGCTGTTCATTGAGGGAGTAATTGTCATTCGGCCGGTATTCAAGCCCGGCAAGGACGCTTGTGGTGACCCGCCAAGCCTCGGACACACCCATTGCGAGCGTCAGGAACATCCCAAGAATCCAAACACTGATCCACTCAACCCGCAATAGCATGAACAAACCAATTACGGTCAGTAATAGAAGCCCTTGGATCCCGTATATTGCCTTTACAGAAAGCCATAGCGAGGCAAACCATAGTGTCAGGGTGAGCACTCCTGATACGACCAAGAGGATAACACCCTCCTTGGCTTGTAGATAGTATCCGACGCTGAAGGCAGGCAAGCAGGTTGCAAGTGCTGGAAAGTACGAGCGCGCACGGAAGGTGAATAGCACGGAGTCACGTGGTCGAATCGTCCGGTGGGCCGAGATGACACCGAACGGAATTGAGGCCGCGAGAAGGACTACCACCCAGTGCGGGTCCTTGAACAAGTCGTCTTTGTACGCTGCATAATAAAGGTACGCAAGAACGAAGAACCCGAAAACAAGCATCGCGGGTAGGTAAATCGATAACGAGTGCAAAGATGGTATATCGCGCGGACGGACGGAGCGCTGTTCATAACGAGCGGCATGGTTAGTCAGGCATGCCAAGAGCAGTAGCCAGAAAAGCCCAATAAAGGCTAAGTCCTCTCCTCGAGGGAACATGGTCCCGTGCTTAAGTGCATATCCGGCTAACGTACACGCGACGCCGGCCAGGAAGTACCCCGTGGTCCCTCTAAAGACAGAAGGAATGCCGGGGGGAGTGCGTCGCCCGTTCATATATTTGGTCTTGGCGGTGAAGAGGGTCGGGGCTTCGATAACGCTGCCAACATAAATTGGAAACGGGTCAGCAACAACGATGTTCTCTAATCAGCCACTCTGCTTTATGTGGGAAGGAACGTCTATGTAGCAGAAGACTATAACTGTAGGGGCTACGCCGTAGCTTCTCGAACTGCGACGACGTGAAGGCGGGGGTGATCACCTACAAGATCGCGGCGCACGCAGCGGACCTCGCGAAGGGCCATCCCCGCGCGCAGGAGTGGGACGACGCGCTGAGCAAGGCGCGCTTCGAGTTCCGCTGGCGCGACCAGTTCAACCTGTCGCTGGACCCGGTGACCGCGCTGGCGTACCACGACGAGACGCTGCCGGCCGAGGGCGCCAAGATCGCGCACTTCTGCAGCATGTGCGGGCCGAAGTTCTGCTCGATGAAGATCACGCAGGACGTGCGCGATTACGCCGCGCAGCTGGCGGCTGCAGAGGCCGGCATGGCCGCCAAGAGCACCGAGTTCCGCGAGCGTGGGAGCGAGGTGTACCTTCCGGTGGTGGACGCGGCGATCGACGAGGCCATCGAGGCGGAGGAGACGGTCGCGGCGGATTGATCGCTTCGAGTGGCCAGCAGGGAACGGACGAGGGGAGCCCAGCCGGTGCTCCCCTCGTTCAGTGTGTGTCGGCTACTGCTTTCGACCTCGCGCAATCGCTACTCTTCCAATTTCTCCTCCTCGCTCGGCTCCTCTCCGGGCTTGTAGCGCGGCTTGGGCTGCGGCAGCAGGAAGAAGGCGACGCACAGCAGCGCGATGGCCACTCCCATGCGCGGCGCCGCGACGGCGACCGGAACGGCGGCGATCTGGATCAGCGTCGCAATGCCGTAGCGGCGCGTCATCTGCCGGAGGAAGTCGGGCGCGAGCCGTTCGTCCATCACCCGGCGGCCCGCCATTCCGTAGAACCACTTGGCCATCCAGGTGCAGGCGGTCAGGGCGAGGCCGGCCACCAGGGTCACCGACGCGAGGGACTCGAAGGGCGTGCCGAGGTGGAAGCACCAGACGCGGATCGGATAGGGGACGACGACGATGGCCAGCAGGAACAGGAGGTTGATCGCGCCGAACCAGTGATCGCTCCTGGCGTAGATTCGGCCCGAATAATGGTGCTGCAGCCAGTAGGCGCCGATCACGAGGTAGCAGAGGACGAGGGCGAGATGCTCGCGCCACTGCTCGGCCATGGCCCTCGCCAGATCGCTGTAGCCATGCGGCCCCTCGGGCGATCCGGGGACCTTGATCTCGACGATCAGCAGGGTCAGCGCGATTGCGAAAACCGCGTCGCTGAACCCCTCGAAACGGCTGAGTCCGCGCTCGGCACCATGGGTCCGCGCGTGGGTTCGTTCGGCCATCGCTCCTCCTTGCCGGTGGCGCCGGGGCGCAGCTTCTCACCCTCTCCACCGAGGGCGTTCGGGGCGGAGTAAACGCCGCAAAGAGAGTGCCCCAGACGGGCAGGGCAACGGTGCTCCGCAGGTGGACTTGACCGGCGCAACCCTACCCGACGTGGATCGTACGGACCGTGGCCATCTTCAGCGCAGGAGGGGACGGATCAGGCAGAAAGTTGGCCGAGGCGAGTTCCAGCGCAGCGCACGAGGTCCGAGTTCCGCGAAACGGTGGCGAGGTGTACCTTCCGGTGGTGGATGCGACGATCGCCGCCCGAGTCGGGGCGGAGGAGACGGTCGCGGCGGATTGAGCCGGGGTCACGCCGCCGATGAACGAAGAGGGCGCCTCCTTCCGGCGCCCTTTTTTCTTTGCAGGTGCTCGAGAAGCCTCCTCACCGACATCACTACTGTCCGGCCAACGTAGGCAGCCGCCGACCGTGCGCACGGCGTCCCTGGCGGAATGCCGGGATGTCGTTTGCAGACAGAGATTTTTCGAACTTCTCTGAGTCTTCATTTGACGCACATGTGGCGAATTGCGGCGCCACCTGCGCCCCAGTGACTCCCGAGCGTGCCGCGAGTATTTCTGAAACAAACGTTTAATAGGACTGCACGCGAACCCGCCGTATCCTTGCGTTGCAGTTCACCCCTCATTCCTCCGTACGGAGATGCGCATGTCCCAGGTAGTCATCAACCAGGCCGGCCCTCTGCCCATCAAGCAGAGCTTCATGTGGCCCAGCAGCGAGTCCATCATCGTGGCGGTGTCTGGCTCGGCCTGGACGCAGAAGCCCAACACGCTTCTGACGCTGCAGGTGATGGTGGACGACAAGGTGCTCGGGACCATCCAGCAGCTGGCCGCGGCGGCGACCACGCACCTGGCACTGCCCACGGGGTTCTTTGCCGTCAGCCGGCAGATCAGCCAGGCCGTTCTCACGCTCTCCGCCGGCAACGACACCATCACCGACGCGAACGACCACTTCACCGTTGCCCTGATCTTCTGAGCCATGGCCGGCACCTGCTCCGGATGTCCGCCGCGCCGGGCCCATCCCTCGTTCCGCATGGAGATGCTGTCATGTCCCAGGTGATCATCAACCAGGTTGGGCCGCTGCCCATCACCGCGCCGGTTTCGTGGCCCAGCGATCGAGCCGTGCTCGTGTCCGTGTCGGGCTCGGCCTTCACGCAGCAGGCCAACACCCCGCTGGCCGTGAAACTGTCCATTCACGGCACCACGATCGGCACATTGCAGCTGTTCGCCAATCCGGCCGGAACGCACATGGTTCTGCCCGCGGGCTTCTTCAGCGTCAGCGGTGGGTTCGGGGAAACGTCGATCGTGCTGAGCGCCGCCAACGGCACCACGCTCGCCGACAAGAACGATCTCTTCACGGTTGCGCTGATCTACTAGGTCCGGACCACGAGGGCGGCGGAGCCGGCCGGGCTTTCCGGACCGCCGCCGCCCCGCAGTCTTCGCCGCCCATCCAGGCGCCCACGCTCCCGGCTGGGCTTTCGTTCGTCATCACCCGGTTCCGCGCCGCCGCCAAGCGCGCCAGCGGCCAGGAGTTGGTCGGCATCCAGCTCCTCGCCGCCGCCGCCACGACTCGGCTCCCGGTCCTCGCGGTCCCGGGTAACAATCCGCCACGCACGACGCGGCGATCGTGCCGATCTGCAGGGATCGGTTCCTCTGGCGCACCGGCGGAATCGCTGTAAATTGTTATCCACCTTGCAGTTTTCCCCTTCGGGCCCCCCCACCTGCCTTCCCCCTCCCTCCTCCGGAGGCATCGCCATGCCCCCCACGGCACCCCAGAGCCTGCGCGACCAGCTCCTCCGCGAGGCGGTGGAGATGATCCGCTA
Organism: Longimicrobium sp.; assembly: GCF_035474595.1. NCBI lineage: Bacteria > Pseudomonadati > Gemmatimonadota > Longimicrobiia > Longimicrobiales > Longimicrobiaceae > Longimicrobium > Longimicrobium sp. The sequence goes on along the minus strand of NZ_DATIND010000140.1, from coordinate 21,476 downwards.
CGCCTTCGCGTCCGGCAAAAGCGTTCCCACCAGCGTGGTCGACGCGGTCGAACAGTACGAGTCGCACCCGCCGGAGGGGCCGCCGCTCGCCCCCGCGCCGCTGGTGCTGGCCCACTCGCGGCTGGCCAGGATCGTGGCCCCCGCCACGCCGCGCGCCATCGTGCTCCTGGCCGACGGGGAGACCGCGGGGCGGTTCGCCTTCCTGGGCCCCGTCGTGCTGGTGCGCCAGCTCATGGCGGTGGCCATCGGGTGCGTGGTGGCCTTCGTGCTCCTCGGCCTGTTCGAGGCCACCGGCTCGAGCACCGTGAGCTTCGTCAACACCTGGGGATGGAACCTGCTGCTCAACGAGCTGTGGTGGCTTTCCGCCGCCGGCCTGGGCGCCTCGTTCGCCATCCTCTTCCAGGTGAACGAGTACATTCGCAAGTCCAGCTACAATCCCAAGTACGCTCCCACCTACTGGGTCAAGTTCCTGCTGGGGGTGATGGCCGGCTACATCCTGGTGGCGCTGCTCCCGTTCGAGGTCCCGCGCCAGGGGACGGCAATCAACCTGGTGCAGCCGGCCCTCGCCCTGCTGGGCGGCTACTCGGCGTCGGCCGTCTACCGCATCCTCACCCGGCTGGTGGAGGCGGTGGAGGCGATCTTCCGCGGAAACGTCAAGGACCTGATCGCCGAGCGCGAGGCGGCCGCCACCGCCCGTGCCTTCGAGGAGGCTTCGCGCGGCCGCGTGCGGCAGGCGGCGCGGCTGGTGGACGTGCTGGGCCAGCTCGCCGCCGGCGCGACCGCCGACGAGGTGTCGGCCACCATCCGCGAGATCGTGGCCTCGCTGGCCCCCGAGGTTTCGGAAGCGGAGCCGCTGCCGGCGACCGTCTCGCGGGCGGCGCCCGCCTCGGTCACCGTCGCCGCCACCCCGCAGGCCCTCGTCGCCGCCGCGGGAAGGGCGCCCAGGGAGCCGGCGGAAGAAGTGGCGCTGGCAGGCTGATCGTTCGTTCGCGGCGCGAGGCCGGCATGGCCGCCAGGAGCGCCGAGTTCCGCGCGCGGGGCGGCGAGGTGTATCTTTCCGGTAGTGGATGGATCGCCGGTCGCGGCGGGGGGGACGGTCGCGGCGGATTGATTGCCAGGCGGAAGGACGAGGCGGAAGAAGGGGATGATGGGCTCGGCGATGCAATCCGCTCGCGGGCGAGGCGTCCCTTCCCACACAGCCAGGGGAGACCAGCGATGGCGGATGGTACCACGATGAACGCGGCGGAGCGCGCGAAGCTCGAAGCGCGCCGCGACCGCCTGATGAAGCTGATGAAGGAGAGCGACGGCTCCGGCGGCGGCGAGCAGCTCGATGCCGACGACCGCGCCGACCTGGCGCAGGAGTGGACCCGCATCGACAAGCTGCTGCAGCAGTCGCGGTGAAATCGACTCGGCGGTGATCTGGCGATGTAGGACGAAGAGGGTGGAGCCTGAGCCGGCTTCACCCTCTTCTGCATGGTACTGGATCTCCATCATGTTAATTGCTAATATGATAGTAGAAAAGTCGGCTCTCATCGCTAACAGCTAACATGTTGCCATCCGAGCTACGCACGCCAGCAGAGGTCGCTCGGGCGCTGGCGGGCCGGGTGCGCGCGCTCCGGCTGCAGCGCGGGTGGACGCAGCAGGAGATGGCCGAGCGGGCGGGGCTGACGCTCGCGACCTACCGGCGCTTCGAGCACACCGGCCGCATCGCGCTGGAGCGGCTGCTCAGGATCGCCGTGCTCCTGGATGCGGGCGCGGGCTTCGACGACCTGTTCGCGCTGCCGCCCGCACGATCCCTGGCGGAGCTCGCCGAGCGAACGCAGCCCTCCCGCAAGCGAGGAAGGCGGAAACGTGCGGACTCTTGAGGTTCGGCTCTGGGGAGCGCGGCAGACGACCGTCGGCACGCTGGCCGAGGAGGGCCGCGGGATCTACTTCGAATACACCCCGGCGTTCCTCGCGGACCCGCTCCCCATCTCCCCGTTCAAGCTCCCGGTGAAGCCCGGACTCTTCGACCACGCGGACCGCGAGTTCGGCCCCGTCTTCGGCGTGTTCGACGATTCGCTGCCGGACAGCTGGGGACGCCTGCTGATGGACCGCGCGTTCCGGAAGCCGGGGCGCAGCCTCGCCGGCATTTCGGTGCTGGATCGCCTGGCGTACATCGGGACGCGCGGGATGGGCGCGCTGGCGTACCATCCACCGACGCCCGACCCCGATTCGGGGCCGCTCGAGGTCGATCTCGCGACCCTCGCGGCCGAAGCCGAGCGGGTGCTGGAGGGAAGCGCGGACGACGTGCTCCCCGCGCTCCGCATCGCGGGCGGATCGCCGGGCGGCGCGCGGCCGAAGGTGCTGGTCGGGGTGCGCGACGATGGCCGGATGATCGCCGGGACGTCGGAGCTACCCGAAGGCTATCGCCACTTCCTGGTGAAGTTCTCCGCCGGAGAGGACGGCCCGCACCTGGGCGCCGTCGAGGCCGCGTACGCGCGGATGGCGGCGGAGGCCGGGCTGAACGTCCCCCCAACGCGGCTGTTCGAGACGGAGGATGGCGGACGATACTTCGCGGCGGAGCGGTTCGACCGCCGCGGCAACGCGCGGCTGCACATGCACAGCCTGGGCGGGCTCTGGCACGCGAGCCACCGCGTCGCGTCGATGGACTACGAGGGTTTCCTGCGCACGACCTTCGTGCTGACCCGCGACCATCGCGCGCTGGAGGAGGCGTATCGGCGGATGGCGTTCAACGTGGTCGCGCACAATCGCGACGATCACGTGAAGAACACCTCGTTCCTGATGGGGACGGATGGGAAATGGACGCTCGCGCCGGCCTACGACCTGACGTTTTCCGAAGGTCCCGGACGGCAGCACACGATGGACGTTGCGGGCGAGGCGGCGCGCCCCGGCGACCGCGACATGCTGCGCGTGGCCGAGCGCTGCGAAGTGGACGCGCGGAAAGCGCGCGCGATCATCGAGCGGGTGCGCGATGTGGTGCGCCAGTGGCCGAGATTTGCGGCGGAGACGGGAGTGCCCGCGGAGACGGCGCAGCAGATCCGCCAGCTCCTCGCGCAACGCGTCGGGTAGGCCGTCAGGACACGCGAAGGCGCAAGCAGAAACCCCGCCGGGCAGCGCGCCCGGCGGGGTTTTCTCACGTGATCGGCCGATCGGCGCCAGCGGGTCAGAACGCCTGCTGGGTGCGGTACTTGGAGAGCGCCTCCAGGAACACCTTGCTGGCGCGGGCGAAGGCGCCGCGGCGGCGCAGCTCCGTGGGGCTGCTGCCCACGAACTTCTGCGTCACGCGCCGCAGCCCGCTGTCCGACGAGTAGCCGCAGGCGTGGGCCACGGAGAGCACCGTGCGGCCCGGGTCGTCCAGCAGCTCGCAGGCCAGGAGGATGCGCATCCACGCCAGCAGCTTGCGCGGGGGCGGCAGCTCCGCGCGCTCGCACCAGCGCAGCAGCGTGCGGCGCGAGAGCTGGAGCGAGCGCGCCAGGTCGCGCCCGTGCCCGCCCACCGCCACCACCTCGGCGGCCGCGTCCACGATGGCGCGGGCGCGCCCCGGGGTGTCGGGCGGCAGGGTGTTCTCCAGCAGCGCCTTCAGCGGCCGCCCCTGGCTCTGGCGGAAGCGCTGCACCATGGCCTGCGGCGTGTCGTCGTGGCCGATGGAGATCACCTGCACCACGCCCCACTTCCCCAGCGTGCGCAGGTCGTCGATGCGGTCGGGCTTCACCTCCAGCGCGGCGAACACGGCGGTCGACGGGAACTCCACCAGCAGCGAGCGCAGCGCCGGCGAGGGGCCCACGCGCCCGTTGCCGTCCTCGTACGGGTTCACCACCACCAGCGCCGAGGGCGGGCTGTCGCGCACCGCCTCTTCCAGCGACGGCCAGTCGGGCACCGTCTGGAAGGTGTACTCCTTGCCCGCGACCCTGCGGACGCGCTCGCGGAACTCCTCGTTGCCGTGCAGGACCAGAAGCGGGCGTGCGGCGATCTTCATGACCGGATCTACCAGGTTGAGTGTCTCTGCAGGCGCGGGGGTGTGTCTTTCGGTACCGCCCGATGGGCGCAAGATGCCGCCCTGCCTGCGTTTGGATAAGGCCGGCGCGGACCGCTCGCGGTCCGCGCCGGCGGTGGGGCTACCGCGTGACCAGCGATGCGTTCAGCGAGCGCACCAGGTCGGTCGCGAACATCTCCGTCTCCTGCGGCGCCTCGGGGCGCGGGGCCTCGGCGGCGGCGCGGCCGCGCGCGCCCCGGCCGCGTCGCACCGAGTCCAGCACCGACTCGGCGCCCAGCAGCGTGCGGGCCTGGCCGCGGTCGCGCGCCGTCTTCACCGCGCGCTCGGCGGCACGCTCCGCCCGCTCGAACTCGCCCAGCTGGGCGGCGCCGTGGGCCAGCTCCAGCAGCACCTGCGCGGCGTTCTCGGTGCCGTCGTCGCGCGCCAGCCCGTCCCACACCTCGTCCCACGTCTGCTCGAACTGCCGCCGCTCGCCGGCACCGGCCGCCGCGCGCACGATGTTGGCCAGCGCCACCAGCCGGTCCTCGTGCCGCGTCATGTGCGGCAGCAGCGCCTCGAACACGGTGAGCGCCGGGGCGAAGTGGCCGCGCTCCACCCAGAAGTAGGCGATGTCGTTGGCCAGCGCGGGAAGGCGCGGGTGCTCGGGGCCGTAGCTCTCGAAGGCGCCGCGGGCGTAGCGCTCGGCGTCTTCCTTGTGGTTCCCCGCGGCGGCGATGACGAACAGGTCGTGCAGCGCCGAGCCCTGGATGGCGCGCAGCGAATGCCGCCGCGCCGCGCGCAGCGCACGCACGTGGAACCGCCGCGCCGACGGGTAGTTGCCGCGCTGCATGTACAGGTTGCCCAGCCCGGAGAAGGCCAGCGCGTAGCTGGTCCAGTCGCCGCTCTGGCGCGCCAGGGCGATGGCGCGGCGGAACCAGGTCTCGGCCCGCGCGTACTCGGCGCGCCGCCGGGCCACGCGCCCCACGGCGTACGCCGCGCCCGCGTCGTACGGCACCGTGAGCGCCGCCGCCTGCGCGTAGGCGATGGCCGCGGCCGTGTAGCCGTGCCCGTCGGCCCAGTGCGCGATGTGCTGGCAGGCCAGCTCCACCGTTTCGGCGCGCGCCGTGTCCGGCCCGCCCACCATGCGCACGATGGTCATCAGCGGGCTCTCGAGCTGCACCTCCACCCCGGCCGAGCGGATCAGCCCGTGCAGCAGCGCGTCGGCGCCCGGCTCGAACAGCCCCACGCGCTCCTCGGGGGTGAAGCCGGCCCACAGCACCACGTCGCGCGCCGCCTGCCACAGGAGGAACCCCAGCGGGCCGCCGATCTCGTCCAGCACCGCCATCCCTTCGAAGTTCTCGGCTCCCGTGGTGATGGCGGGCGGAGTGCGCCAGCGGCGTGCGGTGCGCCGGACCGGCGGAGTGAGTCGCTTGGGTCGCATCGGGCGAGGCTCCGGACGTGCAGCAGGTTTTGAGGGGAGGGTCCCGGACCGCAGGATTTGAAATTGTACGGTATGATAAGCCGCAACCCCCTGCCGCGCCATACTCTTACCCTCCCCGGCCGGGAAAGCGCCCACCTGCTTCGGGTAACGTGAGGCGCATTCGGATCGCACCTCAAACGGCCACGACGCCGCTACCGACCGGCCTTAAGATCAAAGTTCGGGAACGGATGAAAACCACGCAAGTCCGCTCCCAACCTTCCTTCCGCTGCACCGGGGGCCCGGTTTCGCGGCCCGGCGGGTCCATCGCGGCGAACCTTTCCCGCGCTGGCGCAATGTGGCGGGTTGTGCGTGAAGGGGTCCGGAGCGCACGGAGGCCAAGGTGGACGAACCCGGGACGCATCATCCGGAAAGGACCTCCACTCCGTCTCCACCCGTTACCGACGGCGCGGCCACTTGCCGATGGGGAGGCCCGGCCGCATCCTGTAATCCCCATCCGTTCCGGCTCGCACGCATCGCTTCCATCTTCCTCCACAAGACGATCCATGAGACTTCGCTCCCCGCTCGCCGCCGCGGTCCTCACCGCGCTGGCCGCCTCGGCGCTCGCCGCGCAGGACAACCCGCACGCCTTCGGGACCGCGGGGAACACGCCGTTCGCGCTGAAGGGGCAGATCTACTACCTGGACGAAGGCACGGACCACCTCCCCGACTTCTCGCGGCTGCGCCCGGTGGGAACCATCTCCACCACCACGCTGAACGTGCCGGACCAGAGCTTCGAGGTGGGCTTTCCCGGGGTTACGGACCGGTTCGAGTGGTTCGCCATCGACTACCGGGGGGCGGTCGTGGCGCCCGAGGCGGGGACGTACCGCTTCCGGCTCACGTCGGACGATGGGTCGCGGCTGATCATCGACGGGCGGCAGGTGATCGACAACGACGGCGTGCACGGGCCCGGCGCGGTGGAAGACTCGGTGCAGCTCGCCGAGGGCGTGCACTCGATCGAGGTGCAGTACTTCCAGGGGCCGCGCGTGCAGGTGGCGCTGGTGCTGGAGATCGCCCAGGGCGGCGAGGACTACCAGCCGATGGACTTCGCGCGCTACGGCGCCGCCACCTTCCGCGACGAGGGGAACCGGCTGGTGGCGCAGCTGGGCGGCAACGTGCTGTTCGACACCAACAGCTCCGTGCTGAAGCCGCAGGCGCTGGCCGCGCTGGAGGAGCTGCGTACCTCGATGATCGCGCCGTATCCGGACGCGAAGGTGACGGTGGAGGGCCACACCGACAACGTGGGCGGCGACGCGGACAACCAGCGCCTGTCGGAGGCGAGGGCGCAGTCGGTGGTGCAGTGGCTGGTGCAGCACGGCGTTCCCGCGGCGCGCCTGGAGGCGCACGGCTACGGGAAGACGCGGCCCGCCTTCCCCAACGACACCCCCGCCAACCGCGCGAAGAACCGCCGCATCGAGATCATCGTGCAGAAGCAGTAGCCGAATTGTCGGCGGGAGCTGCGAACGGCGGCGGATCCCATCCGGGTCCGCCGCCGTTCGCGCAACTTCGATTCGCCCTCAGCCAAATGTGATCTCCCCTGTCCTGATCCACGCCGCAACCTCGGCGAAGTGGGCGATGATCACCTCGTGGTCCGTCGTGCGGTGGATCGCGATGCGCCCCGGTTTCACGATCTGCGTTCGGTAATTCAGAAAATCCGCGAAATTGCCGGTTGCGACTATGTCCGCTCGGCCCACGACTGCCGTTTCCAGAACGCCTGCGTCTTCATCATCGTGCAACGGAACCATGCCCGTTCCGCCGAGAACCAGATATGGAGCGCTGCCGCCTGGCGCCGCGGTCGCAAGTTTCGCGATGTGTTCGACGTACCCGCGTGCGTCCGTGGCACCGATTTCGAGATCGGTGACGAGCACCTTCTCGAGGCGCGAGAGCATGGCCCAGGAGATCACTATCTGTGTCGCGCCCAGCGCGCAGACACCCCTCGCGGCGGTGAGGGCCAGCAACTGCGATGCGGTGTTGGTCCGCCCCGCGTTCTCCGAAAGGAACGCGGCGCACCAGACATTCAGATCGATGCACAGCCGCAACGCACCCACCACCTCCGCGGCAGCTGACGGCTCGGCACTCCATCGGAGCGGCGTCACCGGGCGCGGCGCCGAGGCTGAGGCGCGTCCTGCTGCGCATCGGCCGTCTCGCTCCGCGAGCGAGCCGAATTCGGCTTGCGGACCTTCCTCGATGTAAGCCGGACGGCCTCAGCCATGATGTCGTCTTCGGTCTGCAGCGACGTGCCATAGACCTGCTTCAGTCGCGGCATCATGCGCCGAACGGAAGAGTGGTATCCCACTTCGAGGATCGCCCGGGTGACTTCGCGCAGCATCCGGTCGTACTCTCCCGCGTCGCCGAGCATCTCGAGCGAACGCAACGTGGAGTGCGCCTCGCCGGGCAAGCGGGCGTACAGCGCCAGCGCGGCGGCCGCGATCTGCGATGGCTTGCGCTGCTCGACCTTCGCGAGGTGCTCCACCAGCCTGGCCGTTTCCTCGTTCGTGTAGGCCGAGATCGTCTTTCCGGGCATGGAATCCTCCATGTTTCAGAGTTTCTATAGAAATAATAGGATCTCTGAATGGTTCTGCCAAGCCTCTGATTCAAGGAAGCCGAAGCGGGATTGTGCTGTCGCGGGCCTACTCCTTCGCGGCGCGCTCGGTGACGAAGACGGCGGGGTCGAGCTGGTCCACCTCTTCCTGGCGGCCGTCTTCCCAGCGGACCACGGCATACAGGGCGAACGATTCCACCACCACGCCGGCGTGGCCGCGGACGTGCTGAACGGCGTCGCCGGACTTGAGGAAATGGCGGGACTCCAGTTGCGTGCTCACGGACCTCCCCGGGGTGTCGTCTGCGCGTGGGCCATCAACTTGACGCGCCCTCCCGCCGCGGGGCAACTTCTCCCCCGCCGGACATTCCTGCCGTAGCCCGCAACGCGCCGCCGACCGTGAACCAGCCCTCGCCGCCCGACGTCATCGAATCTCCCCGCCTGCTCGTCCGCACGCTGCGGCCGGGCGACGAGGCGCGCCTGCAGGTGGTGTTCGACGCCGCGCCGGACTGGCACGCCGCGCTCGGCCGCCCCGCCGACCCCGACGCCGCCGCGCGCGAGATCGCCGCGTCGGCCGACAAGGCGGGGCGCGAGATCGCCGTCATCACCCTGCGCGAGGGCGGCCAGGACGTGGGCGCCATCGGGTGGTGGCGCGCGAACCCGGAGCCGCACGTGGCGCTGCTCGGCACGCTCGTCATCACCCCTGCGTACCGGCGCTCCGGGCTGGCACGCGAGGCGCTGGGCGCGGTGGAGGCGTGGCTGGCCGAGGGCGGCACGACGGAGATGCGCACCGCCTTCGCCCGCGCGCTCCTGCCGCTGCATCCGCTGGTGAAGGCGCTGGGGTTTCGGGAGATGAGCATCGCCGAGCACCAGAAGCTGGGGTTCGCGGGGGCGGGCACCTCGCTCTGGTCCAGGCCGCTGGCGGCGGGATGACGGCGATCGTCACCACCTTTCCGCTCCCGGACGCGGCGGCCGCGCTCCTCTCCGAAGCCGGCACCGTCGCCGGGCCGGACGGGTGGCGCGACGCGCTGGGCGACGCGGAGGCGCTGCTCTGCCTGCTGACCGAGCGCGTGGACGCGGCGCTGCTGGAGCGCGCGCCGCGGCTGCGCATCGTCGCCAACGCGGTCGCCGGCTACGAGCACGTGGACCTGGCGGCGTGCGCGGCGCGCGGCATCATCGTCACCAACACGCCCGACGTGCTGACCGAGGCGACAGCGGACCTCACCTGGGCGCTCATCCTGGCCACCGTGCGCGGCCTGCCGCAGGCCGAGCGGAGCCTGCGCGCGGGCGGGTTCCACGGCTGGGGATTCTGGGACTATCTCGGGGGCGACCTGGCCGGCGCGACGCTGGGGATCTTCGGGATGGGACGGATCGGGCGGGCGGTGGCGCGCCGGGCGGCGGGGTTCGGAATGCGCGTCGTCTATCACAGCCGGAGCCGTTTGCCGGTGGATGAAGAAGCGCGGCTCGATGCGGAATTCGTCCCGTTCGGCGAGCTGCTGGCGCGGAGCGACGTGCTGACGCTGCACGCGCCGCTGACACCGGAGACGCGTCACGCGATCGACGCCGGCGCGCTGCGGCGGATGCGCCCGGGGAGCTACCTGGTCAACACCGCCCGCGGCGCGCTGGTGGACGAGGCGGCGCTGGTGGACGCGCTCCGCCACGGACTCATCGCCGGCGCCGGGCTGGACGTGTACGAGCGCGAGCCGGCGATCACGCCGGGGCTCCTCGATCTCCCCAACGCCGTGCTCCTCCCGCACATCGGCTCGGCCACGCGCGAGACGCGCACGCGCATGGCCATGCTGGCCGCGCGCAACGTGCACGCGGTGCTGAGCGGGCGCCCGCCGCTGACGCCGGTGCGCCCGTGAGCCCGCGCGACGACGCCCGCCGCATCCTGCACGCCGCCATCGCCGCGGCGGACGCGCGCGAGGCCGTCCGCCGCGCGCTGCGGGTGGAGGGGGACGCACTGGTGGTGATGGACGCCGAGCGCGTCGGCCTCCGCGGCGTCGAGCGCGTCTGGCTCGCCGGCGCGGGAAAGGCGGCGGCGGGGATGGCGCTCGGCGCGCGCGAGGTGCTGGGCGATCGCATCGCCGGGGGGACGATCACCACGCGCGACGGATACGCGGCGGCGGTGCCGGGGGTGGAGGTGTGGGAGGCCGCGCACCCGGTTCCGGACACGCGCGGGCTGGCCGGGGCCGCGGCCGCGCTCGCCGTGGCGAGAGCGGCGGGCGAGCGCGACCTGGTGCTGTGCCTGCTCTCGGGCGGCGCGTCGGCGCTCTGGCCGTGCCCGCCGGACGGCGTGTCGCTCACCGACCTGAAGGCGCTCACCGGGGCGCTGCTCCGCGCCGGGGCGGCGATCGGGGAGATGAACACCGTGCGCAAGCACCTGTCGCGCATCGCGGGGGGATGGCTGGCGCGGGCGGCGCACCCGGCGAGGCTGGTGACGCTCGCCGTCTCGGACGTGGTCGGGTCGCCGCTGGAGGTGATCGGGAGCGGGCCCACCGTGCCGGACCCGACGACCTTCGCCGACGCGCTGGCGGTGGTGCGCGGCTACGAGATCGACGCGCCGCCGGCGGTGATGGCGTACCTCGAATCCGGCGCGGCGGGCGAGGCGCCGGAGACGCCCAGGCCGGGCGACGCGGCGTTCGAGCGCGCCTCGGCGCACGTCGTGGCCGGCAACGCCGACGCGCTCCGCGGCGCCGCGGCCGAGGCGGAGCGGCTGGGCTACCGCGCCGAGATCGTGGCGGACGACCTGGAGGGCGAGGCGCGCGAGGTGGCGCCGGAGATCGCGCGGCTGGCGGTGGAGCGGCAGGCGGCGCTCGCGCCCGGCGACCCGCCGCTCGCGCTCCTCCTGGGGGGCGAGACGACGGTGACGGTGCGCGGCCGCGGCGCCGGTGGCCGCAACCAGGAGCTGGCGCTCGCGCTCGCCATGGAGCTGGAGGGCCGCGACGGCGTCGTCGCCGCCGCGCTGGGGACGGACGGGACGGATGGCACCACGGACGCGGCCGGCGCGATCGTCGACGGCGGCACCGTGGCGCGCGCGGCGGCGCACCGGCTCGACGCGCGCGACGCGCTGGACGCCAACGACTCGCACCCGCTCCTCCGCGCCACCGGCGATCTGCTCGTCACCGGGCCCACGGGGACGAACGTGTGCGACGTTGTGCTGGTGCTCGTGGTGGCACCGGGATTTCGGGCGCAGCCGATCACCGGCGACTGAAGTCGCAGCAACAACGACGGGAAGCCTCGCAAACTGCGCGAGGCTGTTCGGCTCGTCGGCGGCTACGGTGCGGTTTCGACTTTCATGGACGCGCAGCGCGGGGACGAGTCAGGATGACGTCTTTGTGTGGTTCTGTGGTGTTGTGACGGCCTCCCAAGCCATCATACCAGACGAACCGCGGGGGCACCGGCCGGTGCCCCCGCGCTTTCGCTATGGCTTCGGTGCGCGGCCGGCGGCGAGCTGGCGGAGGATGGAGACGAGGTCGCCTTCGGGATAGTGGATGTTCGTCACGCGCCACCCCGCGTCGGAGCGGGCGAGGCGGACGCGGAGGTTGGTGCGCGCGCTGTCCTGGCGCACGACGACGCCGACGGTCGCGCTGGCGCCACCACGCGTGGCGGGGCCGACCTGGAAGGCGGTCATCTCGTCCTGCGCGTTGGTGAGCGGGTCGAAGTCGAGGCCCACGATCTCGTCGGCGTTCGCCTCGGCGGCGCGGATGTCGGCGTCGATCAGCGCGGCGAGGTCCGGGGCGAAGAGCGCCCGCTGCCGCTTGTACGTCCGATCCCAGTTCTGCTCGTGCGCGAAGTGGTCGCGGTAGAGCGTGGTCACCACGGCGGTGGGGTCGGGCGGGGCCGCGTTCGCCCCGGCGCCACAGGCCTGCGCCGCAACGGCCAGCGCAAGCAGCGATGCGGTGATGGAGAGACGGCGCGACGCGCGGCGGCGGATGTGAGCGTGAGGGTTCATCGAGCCTCGTGCAGGGTTGGGGAGGCGAGGCCTGCAGGGATTTCGTACCCGGATGCGTGAGGGATGCGCGCCCGAAGGGCCGGGAACCCGCCGCGCCGCGATGATGCCGCGGGTCCTGGGAAATGCCAGCCGCGGCGGGGGCCCGGCGCGGTTGGCAACAGTCGTATCGTTGCCTACCGCGCGCGCAGCCCGTTTGGGCGCCCCGGCGCCCAACACGCCCGAATCCTGCCGTTCATCATCTCTATCCGCATCAATTACCTGGCGTTGGCGGCGCGGATGATCTCGGTGATGATGGGGGTGGTGCCGTCGATGATGAACTGCACGGCGATGACCGTCACCAGCAGCCCCATCACGCGGGTCATCACGTTCAGCCCCGTCTGGCCGAAGAAGCGCACCAGCCGCGGCGCCGCCGACAGCACCGCCCAGGTGATGGCCAGCACCACGACGACCGCCGCGAACACCAGCCCCACGCGCACCGGGGTGCCGGCCTGCGTCATCAGCACCATCACGGTGGTGATCGCGCCCGGACCGGTGATCATGGGGATGCCGAGCGGCGTGACGCCCACATTCTCGCGCACCCGGCCCTCCTGCTCCTCCTCTTCGGTGGCCTTGCCGCGGCTGCGCCTGGCCTGGAGCATGTCCATCCCGATGCCGAAGAAGATGACGCCGCCGGCGATGCGGAAGGCGTCGATGGTGATGCCGAAGAGCTGGAAGATGGCCCCGCCCACCAGCGCGAACACCGCCAGGATCACGAACGCCGTGACCACGCCCGAGCGCAGCGTGCGGCTGCGCTGCTCGCGCGTGTAGCCGTCGGTGATGGCCAGGTACATCGGCGCCGCGCTCAGCGGGTTGATGATGGAGAGCAGCGAGGTGAAGCAGAGGAGCGCGAACTTGGTGAGCGAAGGTTCCATCCGACGGAGTGCGAGAGTGCGAGAGTGCGAAAGTGCGAAGGTGCGAGAGTGGGTCGTCGCGAGGCACCTGTCGCGTAGCGTATCGGGCGGAGGGGTGGGCGTCAACGGAAGTGCGGGAGTGCGTGAGTGCGTGAGTGCGTCAATGGACTTCGGGTGTGGGAGGAGCTTCGGTGCATCGGCCGGCATCGCGCCCTCTCCGGCCGGCCGGGGCCGTCCACCTCTCCCGTACCGGGAGAGGTAGCTGGACGGGCATCCCGGCACATCCGAACTGTTGGCGTGAGCATGGTTTGCAGGGTGCACCGCCGCTGGAGAGCCCCCCTCGCCCGGTACGGGAGAGGGCGAGCGCTCTAAGGCGCGGGGAGAGGGCGGCGCGGACGCATCCGAAGCGCGCCGGAAGATGGATGGCGATGGGGGATGGAGGATGATCGCACTCGGGTGATTCCCCGGATCGCCACGCGGAGGGATCGGTCCGTGTCGCGGGGGCGACGGTTCGCACCGGGGTGGTTGGATGGGGGATGCGGCGGGCCGATGTTGCTGCTCACGAGGATGCCCGGCGCGGCGGACCGGCCGCGGCGGGCCCGTACCCCTGCCGAGGAGGCAATCATGAGCGGTGCATCTCGTCTCGTCCGCCGCGGGGCGCTCCCCGCGCTCGTGGCCGCCGCGCTGGCGTTTGGCGCCGCGCAGGCGCTGGCCGCGACCCGCGACGCCACCACGGGCGCGAAGTCGTGCAGCGAGGACCGCTGCGACGCGATCTGCGTTTCGCACGGCCACGCGGGCGGCGATTGCGCGACCGGCGCCTGCCGCTGCTTCGACTGAGCGGCATCTTCCCATCACCCGCAAGAATCCATGAAGAAGCTCTCGCTCCACCTCGACAGCCTGGCCGTGCAGTCGTTCGCCACGGGCGATGCCCCGGGCGGCGCCGGGACCGTGCACGGGATGTCGAGGCCCACGGCCGGCCCCACGCAGAGCCCGTTCATCTGCCCCGACACCGAGTGGTGGTCGTGCGGCATCGTCTGCCTGGACACGCTGGAGACGAACCCCTGCAACTGCTGACGGGGGATGAAGATGCAGGGAGACGAAGACGGCGGGGCACCCGGATGGTCCGGGTGCCCCGCCGTCGGTCGTGGGGAATGGGGATCGCTGCGCGGCCGCGCCTACGGGCGGCGGATCAGCATGCGGCTGGTGGCGCCGGCGAAGCGCGCGGCCAGCCCGTCGTCCGCGGATTCCAGCACCGCCCAGACGGAGTCCGCGCGCGGCGAGTTGCGGTGCAGCGCCACGACGGTGAACGGCGCAGCCCTGCAGTCCCACGCGGGCGGCGCGTTCGCGGCGGCGACGGCGGCGATGCACGGCGCCAGCCGCTCGCCCGGCCGCGCGAGCGCCAGCGCGGGCGACTGGTCCGCGCGCGCGGCCAGCACGATGCGCACGGTGCCGGGGCTCGGCTCGCCGGTGGAGAACGGCGCCACGTCCACGTGGGTGACGGGCGCGCCCTTTCGCCGGGGCTTCACCAGGTGCTGCCCGACCAGCGCCGCGCGGTCGGGGAGCTTCTTCCGCGCGCTGTCGTCCGGCGGCGCCAGGTCGGCCGAGTCGAGCTGCGCCAGCGCGGCCAGGTCGCGCGCGGCGGTCCACTCGGCGGGCTCGCGGCGCGTCCACGGCGCCTCGCCGCGGCGGCCGACGGCGATCCCGGCCCGCGCGAGCAGCACGGCGTACGCGGCGCCCAGCAGCCAGGCGGCGAGCCTAGGGGTGAACATAGGTCACCCTCCCGTCGTCCAGCAGCTGGTCGGTGAGGGTCAGCGTCTCCCACAGCCGCCGCTCCGCCTCCGAATCGGCGGGGAGGGGGAGGTGCAGCGCCTTCAGCACGTCGAAGCGGAAGAGCTGCACCGTGGCCGTGACTGCCTCGCCGTACACGCGCAGGTTGGTGATGGTGGCGCGGTAGAAGAGGAGCGCCGCAAGGGGAAAACCCAGGCCCGTCAGCAGCAGAACGGCGATGCTGTGGCCCCTGAACCCCAGCCAGAGCGTCCAGAGCGACGCCACTCCGCACGCCATCGCCAGCGCCACCGAGACGTCGAGCTTCAGCCGCGCCTCCTCCAGGATGGGGCGGAAGTGCTCGTCCTTGGCGGCCGAGTGCTGGAGCTGCAGCCACATCAGCTCGGGGTCGAGCTGGTAGCGCGAGAGCGCGTGATCGCGGTACAGCTCGGCCACGTTGGCCATGCGTGTGGGCCCCACCGCGGCAAGGTCCAGCGGAAAGCGCATCCGCCGCACCGAGAGCGTGCGGCTGTACTCGTTCTCGGCGCGCGCGCGGGCCAGCGCGGCCAGCCGCGAGAACCCGACCTGGAGGTTGTCCAGCTCCTTCTGCGGGGCCACGGGCGCAAGGGCGAGCTCCTTCTCGAGCTTCGCGCACAGGCCGTCCAGCTCCGCCGCCTCCACCGGCTTCAGCCCGCGGATGCGGGCCCGGACGGCGTCGTACTGCTTCCGCAGCGCGGCCGACGGCGCCACCGGGGCGACGCCCGTCTTCGCATCCCCCTCCGCGCGGGCCCGGCTGAGGCGCTTCTGCCACGGGAGCGCGTCTCCATCCCCATCTCCATCTCCATCCCCACCTCCGGCCGTGACGGCCGCGGGAAGGACGGCGGGAGGGGGGGATGCCGGCGGGCCGAACAGCCAGCGCGCGAGCCGGGCGAAGACGGACTGCGGCGGGGCGGGCGCCTGTGGGAGGGCCGGCTCGGGATCGGGCTCCGGCTCGGGCTCGGCGTCCGGGAAGGCGATGCGGAAGGCGAAGACGCGGAGCTCGCTCCGCTCCACGTCCGCCTCCAGCTTTTCCAGCTGGCGCTGCTGGTCCCGCGACATCCACCGGCGGAGGAAGCCGGGGAGCGCGGTGCCCTGCAGGAGCGCGCGCCACCACGGGTTGGCGCTCCAGAAGACGAACCCCATCATCGCCACGACCACCAGCAGCGCGCCCGAGGCCAGCGCCTGCCGCCCCGCGTCCATCGCGCGGAAGGCCTCGACCTGGCGGTAGATCCACTCGGAGCTGTCGTGGCCCGCGATCAGCGACACCGCGGCCAGGAGCAGGACGGGAAAGAAGCCGGCGAGAAGGTACGTCTTCCCGAACAGCCCCGCGACGCGGTCGATGATGCTGCCGAGGCCGGCGATCATCCCGGGCCCCCGCTCAGGCGCAGCGCACGCGCGTGCTGCAGATCGGGCACGGCCTGCCCTTCGGCGCGCGGTGGAGGTTGCGGCAGCGGCACACCTCGCCCGAGCTGCGGATATCGTGGGCCAGGGTCTCGTGCCGCGTCACGATCGTCACCATCGCGTCCAGGTCGCGAGGCGCGAGGGTGGGCGAGGCCACCACGTCGCCGTCGTCGCCCTTGTCCTCCGCATCGTCCCCTCCGCGCCACCCGGCCACATCGATGCCGTAGCTGGAACCGGCTTCGTCCAGCACCGCCTGCCAGTCCTCCACCTCGGCGTTGACCACGTGCAGCGGGAAGCTGGAGATCTGGTCCACGCGGTCCAGCCCCTGCTCGATCCCCTCGTCCACGTCGAGATTCGTCACCAGCACCGGCTCGCGGCCGGGCGCGGCGACGATGACGGCGTGCACGCCGGTGGACGCCATGCGCCCGAACACCTCGGCGAGCGATGGATCGCCGGCGATCAGCGGAAGGTCGATGCGGTCCATGGGATCGATCCGGGAAGGTGGGGAGGAGCGCGGGAGATGAAAGGCGATGCAAGTGCATCCCACGATAATGCGCCGCAACGCAAGTGCAATGAAATCGCCGCCGGGGTCCGCGCACGGGGAATCATGGCGCGCGGCCGGGCGAGGCTGGATCTCACGCGGAGCCCGCGGAGACACGGAGGTCCTGTCCATCTCCATCCGCGTCTCCGCGCGGGATCGCACGAGATTCGAGGGACGGGTGGATCCATTTTTCAGCCCGAGTCCCGATCGTACTCCCGTACTTTTCGTGCTTCCGCTCTACACCTCCGCGGCCACGTGCTCGATGGCGCGCTCGGTGGGGTTGGGATTCTCCAGGTGGTCCTGCTCGTCGCGCTGGCCCTGCAGGGCGATCTGGGTCCACTGGGCCAGCACCGGGCCGCTCTCCACCAGCGCCACCAGGCGCGGGTCGAACTGGTGGCCGGCGCCCTCGTCCAGCTTCTCCAGCGCCTCCTCCACCGGCATGGGCCCCTTGTACTTGCGCGGCTGCGTCATCGCGTCGAACACGTCGGCCACGGCGATGATGCGCGCCGCCAGCGGGATCTCGTGCCCGCCGATGCCGCACGGATACCCGCTGCCGTCCCAGCACTCGTGGTGGCTGCTGACGATCTTCTGGATGCCGGGGTGCATCTCCTCCAGCGGCTGGAGGATGGTGGCGCTCAGGTGCGGGTGGTGCTTGATCTCGGCCCGCTGCTCTTCGGACAGCCGCTTGCGCGAGTGCACGATCAGGAAGAAGCGGTCGTCGATCTTGCCCATGTCGTGCAGCAGCGCGGCCACGCGCAGCGTGGCCAGCTCCGGGCGCGAGAGCCCGCCGCACGCCCCGGCCAGCACCGAGGTGAGGTCGGCCACGCGCCGGCTGTGGCGCGCGGTGACGGGGTCGTCGGCGGTAAGCGCGTTCAGCAGCAGGTCCACCAGCTTGCGGTGCATCTGCCGCGCCCAGCGGTCGCGCCGCAGGGCGTCCATCAGCCACGCCAGCCCCACCAGCGTGGCGGACGCGACCGCCGCTCCGGTGAGCGTCAGGGTATCCTTCTCGATCTCCAGCTTCGCCATTGTAGTCCGCCCGGGTGGTCAGCGGGTTTCCGCATCGTCAGGGGCGGGCGCAGCTTGCACAACGTACGCCACGGCTTCGGGTTCCGCGCCGGCGGCACCACGGCGGCGGCGGTCCCTCCCCGACGCGGCGCATGGAGCGACCGGGTGAGACGTGGATGGAGCGGCATCTTGCATGGAGACGGCCGCGGCTGGATCGTGCCGCGACCCGTCAGAGCCACGCGAAATCCGGAGCCCGAGGGATGACGACCGTTCTGCTGCTGACCATCTCCAACGTCTTCATGACGTACGCCTGGTACGGCCACCTGCGCCACCGCGGCGTGCCGCTGTTCACCACCATCCTGCTGAGCTGGGGGATCGCGTTCTTCGAGTACTGCTTCCAGGTGCCCGCGAACCGCTTCGGCTACGGCCGCTTCACCGCGGCCGAGCTGAAGACGCTGCAGGAGGTGATCTCGCTCGTCGTCTTCGCCGTCTTTTCCGTGCTGTACCTGCGCGAGGAGTTCCGCTGGAACTACGCGGCGGGGTTCGTGCTGATCATCGCGGCCGTGTTCGTCGTCTTCCACAAGTGGTGAGGGAGATGCCAACACCGGGCTGGTACTCGCCCGTGCCTTGATACACCATTCGTCGGGGGATGAGCTGCCCGAGGGAACCGGGAGGTGGACCATGGCCACACCGTCACGTCTCGTCCGCGGCGCCGCGATGGCGCTCGCGCTCTGGGCCCTGGCCTGCCGCGGGCCCCGCCCCGGCGACCCGGCGCCCGAGCCGGTTGAGCCTTATCCACCGGGCCCCGTGGCCACCGGCCACGCGCAGGTCGACGGCGACGAGGCACGGGACGCGCGCGTGGTCCGCGCGGAGGAGCTGCTTCGCGGCCGGGTGGCGGGGGTGCAGGTGACGGTGCTCCCGACCGGCGGGATCTCGGTGCGCATCCGCGGGCGGACGTCGCTGAGCGCGAGCGAGGAGCCGCTGTACGTGGTGGACGGCAGCACGGTGCACGCGGAGCCGGGCGGCGCGCTCACCTGGCTGGACCCGCACGACATCGACCGCATCGAGGTGCTGAAGGACCCGGGCGAGACCGCGTTCTACGGCGTCCGCGGCGCCAACGGGGTGATCCTCATCACCACCAGGCACTAACGGCGGGTGTCTCACGCGGGCGGCCCAACGCTGGGTCTCCGCGCGCCGGTTACCGGCGACTGAAGTCGCAGCAACAACTACGGAAAGCCTCGCAAACTGCGCGAGGCTGATCCGCTCACTCCGCGGCATCGGCGCGCACGACCGATCTCTGATAGAGCTTCGGCCGCGGCGACGCCTGTTTGTGCGGCACGGGACTCGCGGCGCGGGCGCCCCCCACGTCCGCGCTCGCCGCGGACGGCCCTGCATCACTCCAGCGGGAGGCCGTGACGATGAGAAAGATCCGCCTGAACCCGGACCAGCTCCGCGTCGAGTCGTTCGCGACCCGCGCCGCGGCGCACGAGCGCGGCACCGTGCGGGCACACGACGACGCCAGCGGCCCGTCGTGCCCCTACGCCTGCACGCTCGACGAGCCGACCTGCAAGGGCCCGCTGTGCAACACCATCCCCGCGCTCACCTGCCTCTGCTGAGCGGCTCCGGCGGAGCAGGTGTCGCGCGGAGACGCGGAGACGCGGAAGTGGCCGGGCACGCACCTCCGCGCCTCCGCGTCTCCGCGTGAGATGCAGCGATGCCGAGGGGACGCGGATGGCGGCGGCGTCCGCACGCGTCTACTCTTCCGGAACGGACCAGACGACGACGAGAGGACGAGTGGACGACGTGAAGGTGGGGACGGGCGACGGGCCGCTCTGGCGCGCGCCGTCGCAGGAGGAGCGGCTGGCGGAGCTGGTGACGGAGGACGCGGCCACGAAGGAGGCGCCGCTGCGCCGCGACGTGCGCTCGCTCGGCATCCTGCTGGGGCGCGTGCTGCGCG
The DNA here is from genome assembly GCF_035474595.1 of Longimicrobium sp. Taxonomy (NCBI): domain Bacteria; kingdom Pseudomonadati; phylum Gemmatimonadota; class Longimicrobiia; order Longimicrobiales; family Longimicrobiaceae; genus Longimicrobium; species Longimicrobium sp. The sequence continues at coordinate 1,932 of NZ_DATIND010000140.1, read as the reverse complement.
AGCAGGAGGGCGACGCGCTCTACGCCGCGGTCGAGGAGCTGCGCGGGCTGCTGATAGAGGGCCGCGGCGAGTCCGCCGGCCGCGACCCGTCGCCCCCCGCGCTTTCGGACGCGGGGATGGACCGCGCCTCGGCCATCGTCGCCGCGCTGGACGTGGAGCAGGCGTACGGGCTCACCAAGGCGTTCTCCATCTACTTCGAGCTCACCAACCTGGCCGAGACCGCGCACCGCGCCCGCCGCCGCCGCGCCGCCGAGATCCACGCCGAGCTTCCGCCGCAGCCCGGCACCTTCCGCGGCACCCTCCTCCGCCTGCGCCAGGCCGGGCTCGGGCCTGACGAGGTGCTCGCGCGGCTGGCCGAGGTCGCCGTCATCCCCGTCTTCACCGCGCACCCGACCGAGGTGTCGCGCCGCACGGTGCTGTTCAAGCGCGCCCGCATCGCCCGCGCACTGGCGCGCATCGACCGGCTGCCGCTCACGGACCGCGAGGCCGCGCGGCAGGAGGAGGCGATCACCGCCGAGATCACCGCGCTCTGGCAGACCGACGAGGTGCGCCGCAGCCGGCCGAGCGTGCGCGACGAGATCCAGATGGGGCTGGACTACTATCGCCGCGTGCTGATCGAGACCGTCCCCGGCCTGTACGCCGAGCTGGCGGACGGCTTCCGCGCGGAGTATGGCGATGCACCGGCGGCCGCGTCGCTCCCGCCGGTCGTCCGCTTCGGCAGCTGGATCGGCGGCGACCGCGACGGCAACCCGTACGTGACCCCCGAGGTCACCCGCGCCGCGCTGCAGGCCGCGCGCGAGACCATCCTCGACCGCTACGTCAGGGCGCTGGAGCAGCTGGTGGAGCGGCTCAGCACCTCCACGCTGCAGACGCCCGTCTCCCCCGCGCTGGCCGCGGCGCTGGAGCGGTACGCCGAGACCAGCGCCACGCTGGACCCCGTCCCCGAGCGGCGCTCGCAGACCGAGCTGTACCGCCGCTTCCTGGGCTACGTGGGCGCGCGCCTCCGCTTCGCGCGCGACGACCCGCATCACGCCCTCGCCTACGCGTCAGCGGCGGACTTCGCGGCGGACCTCGCGCTCGTCCGCGAATCCCTGGCCGAGAACCGCGGCGGCCGCCTCGCCGAGCTCCTCATCGACCCGCTGCTGCGGCAGGTCGAGACCTTCGGGTTCCATCTCCACACCCTCGACGTCCGCCAGCATGCGCGCCTCCACGCGAAAGCGCGCGAGGAGCTGCTGGGCGTTGCGGGAGATGCGGGAACGCTCCCCGATCCCCCCTCCGACGAGACGCGCGCGGTGCTGGACACGATGCGCGCCGTGGCCGACCTGAAGCGCCGCTATCCCCCCGAGGCCATCCAGACCTACGTCATCAGCGGGGCGACGTCGGTCGACGACGTGCTCACCGTCGCGCGCCTGGCCGAGGCGTGCGGCGTGCGCGTGGCCGCGGAGGGGGAGGATCCGGGGGTGATGCCGGTGCCGCTCTTCGAGTCCATCGACGACCTGCGCGCCTGCCCGGAGATCTGCCGCGAGCTGTGGACGCGCGCCGACTACGCGCGGCTGCTGGACAGCTGGGGGCGGCGGCAGGAGGTGATGCTGGGGTATTCCGACTCCAACAAGGACGGGGGGTACTGGATGGCGAACTGGGCGCTCCACAAGGCCCAGCGGCGGCTCGGCGAGGTCTGCCAGGCGCACGGGGTGGACTTCCGCCTCTTCCACGGCCGCGGGGGCACGGTGGGGCGCGGCGGCGGGCGGGCGAACCAGGCGATCCTCGCCATGCCGCCGATCGCGGTCAACGGGCGAATCCGGGTGACGGAGCAGGGGGAGGTGATCTCCTTCCGCTACGCGATCCCCGAGATCGCGCACCGTCACCTGGAGCAGATCGTCGGCGCCATGCTGCTGGCGTCCCTCCCCACCAGCGCCGGGCGCGAGGCCGGGG
>NZ_DATIND010000139.1 GCF_035474595.1 Longimicrobium sp. | reverse complement strand
CGCCGCCGCCGATTTTACGCGCAATCGGATCTCTTGCGCGCTGCACGAGGTGGTGCGGATCGCCTCGTTAGCGTGCGACGAGGAGGACGTTGTTGCGCAGCTCCCAGGTCACGGTCTCGCCGCCGGTGAGGCTCACGGAGTTGGAGACGAGCTGCGCGCCGCGCCGCACCACCGCCACGAAGCGGTACGAGCCGGTGATGTGCGCGGAGTGGAAGCGCAGCACGGCCTGCTTGTCAGGCACCAGGCTTCCCACCAGCTGCCGCGACCCCACGTCGCTGTAGGCGTACACGGTCACCGGCGCGGGAAGGGCCAGGTTGTTGTTGATCTCCAGCGTCACCGTCTCGCCGGGCACGCCGCGGCCGAACAGCGAGCACGCGCCGAGCACGGCCACGGCCGGCAGGGCGGAAAGAAAGCGGGCGCGCCGCATGGGGCCTCCGGGGGAGCGGGATGGGGATCGGGTGGATGGGACGAATCGTAGCCCGCCGCGCGCCTCCGCGCGAGGGCGGCGTCAGGCCGGAGGGGGATCGCCGGCCGGGCGCTCCCAGCAGAGGAACGTCTGGTTCTCGACCGATCCCATCGCGGCGATGACCGCCTCGTTGTCGAAGCCGGGGAGCGACTGCAGGCGTTCGAGGAGCTCGGGCTCGCCGTCCACGCCCTGCGGGATCCCGTACACGCCCTGGGGCGTCTGCAGCATCCAGATCACGTCGTCCGCGAACGGCCCCTCGTCAGTCGTGCGGATGGCGACCCGCTCCAGCTCCGCCCACTCCACCGTCCACGACTTGCCGTTCGGGAAGGCGGCATGGATCCCGGCTTCGTCGGTGCGCACCGACATCCGCGGGGGCTTCGGCTCCGGCATCAGTCCTCCGCGTCCTCCGGTTCGCCGCCCTCGCCGTCCTCGTCGCCGCCCGAGACGGCGCCGTCCTCCCCCGCCTCGGGGAAGAGGAGGGCGGAGAGCGTTTCCAGCAGCTCCTCGCGGCCGGTGCCCTTGGTCGACGAGAAGGGGATGGCCTGCTCGGGGTCGATCCCCAGCTTCTTCACCGACTTCGCGAACTCCTTGTCGCGCTCCGTCTTCGTGAGCTTGTCGGCCTTGGTGAAGACGAAGAGCACGGGCACGCCCAGCTCCGCCAGGTAGCCCACCGACTGCAGGTCATCGGGGCTGGGCCCCGTGCGCAGGTCGATGAGCTGCACCACGCCGGCGAGCTCCTCGGACTTCGAGAGGAAGCCGTGGATCAGCGGCCGCCACTTGTTGCGCAGCTCGGCCGGCACTTTCGCGAATCCGTAGCCGGGGAGGTCGACCAGGTAGAAGTCGCCCGGGTCGGCGCGCACGTGGTAGAAGTTGATCTCCTGCGTCTTCCCCGGCTGCGCGCTGACGCGGGCGATGGCCGTGCGCGTGCGCCCCAGCAGCCGGTTGATGAGCGACGACTTGCCGACGTTGGAGCGCCCGGAGAAGGCGATCTGCCTCATCCCGCGCGCGGACTCGGGCTGCGCCTGGCCGACCTGCCCGATGGCGCCGGCAAACTCGACGGATTTGATTCGCATTCGCGAGGAAAGTACGAGAGTACGGGGAGTACGGAAGTACGAAGCTGCGTCGGCGGTGAGGTTCGCACGCGCCACGTATCCGCGCAAGGCGGGGCGGAGAAACAGCAGGCATCTCACGGAGGGCACAGGGGTGCCAGAGCGTTTCCTCCGTGTCCTCTGTGATGTGATGCCCGATTCGGGGATCAATCGTGCGATCCGGCAGCGCACGTGCGACCTCGCCTATAGATCCTTCGGCCTGCAACCACTCGTGTGGGGGCAATGACGGTGTGGTCGGCCTCAGGATGACGTCTCTCTGTGCGTCTGTAACAGGTGATTGCCGGATCTGGTGAGAGCCCCATCAGCGGGGTCTGGAAACGAAAAGCGGAGGCACCGCACCGGCGCCTCCGCAGTTTCGTACTCCCGTACTTCCGTACTCCGTCTACGCTTCCTTCTTCTTCCGCGGCTCGGCGGCAAGGACGAGAAGCGGCGGCACGCTGTCGGTCACGCACTCCGGCGTCACCACCACCTCGCGCACGTCCTGGCGGCTGGGGATGTCGAACATGATGTCGCGCATCAGGTTCTCGATCACCGCGCGCAGGCCCCGGGCGCCGGTGCCGCGCTCGATGGCCTGGCGGGCGATGGCGCGGATGGCGCCGGGGTCGAAGGTGATCCCCACGCCGTCCATCTGGAAGATCTTCTGGTACTGCTTCACCAGCGCGTTCTTCGGCTCGGTCAGGATGCGCACCAGCGCGTCCTCGTCCAGGTTCTCCAGCGTCACCGTGACGGGAAGCCGGCCGACCAGCTCGGGGATCAGGCCGAAGCGCAGCAGGTCCTCGGGCTCCACGTCGTGGAACGGGTCCGAGGTCTCCAGCGGCGTGCGCTCGGCCGGGCGCTCGCCCGCGAACCCGATCTGCCGCTTGCCCGTGCGCGCCTCGATGATCTTCTCCAGCCCGTCGAACGCGCCGCCGCAGATGAACAGGATCTGCCGCGTGTTGATCTGGATGTACTCCTGCTGCGGGTGCTTCCGCCCGCCCTGCGGCGGGACCGAGGCGGTGGTGCCCTCCAGGATCTTCAGCAGCGCCTGCTGCACCCCCTCGCCCGAAACATCGCGGGTGATCGACGGGTTCTCGCTCTTGCGGGCGATCTTGTCGATCTCGTCGATGTAGATGATCCCCCGCTCGCACTCGGCCACGTTGAAGTCGGCCGCCTGCAGCAGCCGCACCAGGATGTTCTCCACGTCCTCGCCCACGTACCCGGCCTCGGTCAGCGTGGTGGCGTCGACGATGGTGAAGGGGACGTGGAGGACGCGCGCCAGCGTCTGCGCCAGCAGCGTCTTGCCCACGCCGGTGGAGCCGATCAGCAGGATGTTGGACTTGTCGAGCTCGACCTCGTCCATCACCCCCTGGTGGTTCACCCGCTTGTAGTGGTTGTAGACGGAGACCGAGAGCGACTTCTTGGCCTGCTCCTGCCCCACCACGTACTGGTCCAGCACCTCCTTGATCTCGGTGGGCGTCGGCACCGGGGTCGCGGCGGTGGCGGCCTCCTTGATCTCCTCCTCGGCCAGGATCTCGTTGCAGAGCGAGATGCACTCGTTGCAGATGTAGACCGAGGGCCCGGAGATGAACCGCTTCACCGAATCCTTGGACTTTCCGCAGAAAGAGCAGCGGAGGTGCTTGTCGCTGGGCATGAGGTCCTGCTGACGGAGATTTCCGGGAGTCGCGCCCCCGCCGGTTCGCGGCGGGGGCGCCGGGGGCTGCTGCTTAGCGGACGATGCTGGCCGGGACGTCGCCGCCGGCGCGCACCACCGCCTCGGCCTCGGTCGTGTGCTGGATCACGTGGTCGATCAGCCCGTAGTCCTTTGCCTGCTCCGGCGACATGAAGCGGTCGCGGTCCAGGTCCTCGGCGATCTTCTCGGGCGTCTGCCCCGTGTTGGCGGCGTAGATGTTGTTCATCCGCTCGCGCACGTACAGGAGCTCGCGGGCCTGGATCTCGATGTCGGCCGCAGTCCCCTGGCTGCCGCCGCTGGGCTGGTGCAGCATGATCCGGGAGTTGGGCAGCGCGAAGCGCTTCCCCTTGGTTCCCGAGGCAAGGAGGAAGCTGCCCATGCTGGCGGCGATCCCCATGCAGTAGGTGTTCACGTCGCAGGAGAGGAACTTCATGGTGTCGTAGATCGCCAGCCCCGAGTACACCGACCCGCCGGGCGAGTTGATGTAGAGGTAGATGTCCTTCTCCGGGTTGTCGCTCTGGAGAAAGAGCAGCTGGGCGATGATGACGTTGGCCACGTCGTCGTTGATCGTGCTCCCCAGGAACACGATGCGGTCCATCAGCAGCCGCGAGAAGATGTCGTAGCTGCGTTCGCCCCGGCTGGAGCGCTCGATCACGTAGGGCGCGTAAACAGGCATGTCCGTCCGGCCGTTCCTTGCAGGTGAAATAACGGGTACCGCGCTGTCCTCATCGGGGCGATGCGCCCCCCGTACCCCGCGTCAGCCCGTCGTGTTCTGGCTCCGCAGCCACTCCAGCACCTTCTCCTCCGTGACCTGGGCCTCCAGCTGCTGCAGCTGGCCGCTCTTCTCCAGCTCCAGCCACACGTCGCCGGGCTGGCGGCCGGCCTGGGTGGCCATCGCCTCCACGCGGTCGTCCAGGTCGTCGTGGCTGGCGCGCAGCCCCTCGCGGTCGGCCAGCGTCTCCACCACCAGCATGCGCTTGATGGAGGCCTCGGCCTGCGGGCGCATCATCTCGCGGAACTGCGAGAACCGTTCCTCCTGCTCGGGCGAGCGCTGCGGCTTCTTCCCCCCGCCCATGCCGCCGCCCACCATGTACTCCAGGTAGTTGTCCACCATCGAGCGCGGCGCCTCGACCGCGTTGGCCTCGACCACCTGGTCCAGCAGCGTATCGCGGTAGGCCTGTTCGGAGCGGCTCCTGGCCTCGCCCTGCAGGTCGGCGGTGATGCGCTCGCGCAGCGCGGCGAGGGTGTCGAACTCGCCGGCGCCCAGCGAGCGGGCGAACTCGTCGTCCAGCTCGGGGAACTCGCGGCGGCGCAGCTCCACCACGCCGATCTTCATGTGCTGGGTGGTGCCGGCCTGCGCGGGGTCGCCGAAGTCCTCGGGGAAGGTGATGTCGAACTCGCCCTCCTCGCCCGGCATCAGCGACATGATGGCCTCCTCGATGGGCGGGATGGCCTGCCCCTCGCCCAGCGCGAACCGGTACTCCTCGGGCTCGGGCTCCACGCCCTCGCCGCCGGCCGGCGCGGTGATGCGCACCTGCACCTCGTCGCCGTAGTCCGGCTTGCGGTCGTCGACCACCTGGAAGGTGGCGCGGTCGGCGCGCAGGCGCTCCAGGATCGCGTCCACCTCCTCGGGCTTCACCTCGTCGCTGGGGCGCGCCACCACGAAGCCGCCGGTGCGGGCCAGCTCGATGGTGGGCTGCACCTCCACGTCCACGTGGTAGTGCAGCTCGCCGCCCTCGCCGTGGTAGTGCACGTCGGTGACCGCGCCCTGGTTGATGGGGCGGATCCCCTCCTGGTCCAGCGCCTCGCGGTAGGTCTCCTGGATGACGCGGTCCACCGTTTCCTGCTCGATGGCCTGCCCGAACTGCTTCTGCACCAGGTTCTCGGGCAGCTTGCCCTTGCGGAAGCCGGGGAGGCGCACGTTGCGCGTGATGTGCGCGGCCACGCTCTGCCGGATGCGCCGTACGCGCTCCGGCGGCACGGTCACGGAAAGGCGCCGCTCGAACGAGGAGGGCTGCTCGACGCTGACCTGAAGGCCGGTCCCGGGGGTGGTGCTCTGCTCCGACATCTATGTTCCGCTTTGCTGTTCGCCGTGGTCGCCGATGGGAGGTGCGAAAGGGGGGACTCGAACCCCCACGGCCGAAGCCACCGGATCCTAAGTCCGGCGCGTCTACCATTCCGCCACTTTCGCCCGTAAACAATCGCTGAATATAGAACCGGGCCGGAGAGGGGGCAACCGAAAGTCCGTTCGCTGGCGAAGCCGTCTCCCCGCGGAACTTCTCCGCGTGGAACCCTCCCGCGAGTCCTCGCCCCCCGCGGAGCCCTTCCCCCGCGGCCGGGGCCGCGTACCCCCTCCCGATAACGGGGCCGATCACGGGAGGGGGTAACTTCGATCGCGGCGCGCAAGGCGTGGCGCACTCGTCCGACTGCCGTGTGACGCGATGCCCACGAGAGCATCCCTGACACGCCGAATCCATCCGGCGGTGCGGACTCACGCACTGACGCACTTCCGCACTTCCGCACTTCCCGAAAAGCAGATCGCCGCGAGGCCTCATCCTCGCGGCGATCGTGGCTCGCTCGGGCGCGCCGTCGGCCGGCGCGCGGCAGGGGCGATGCGCTTCGCTACACCTCGGCCGGGGCCATGACGCCCAGCACCCGCTCCATCGCCATCGTGTGGCTGCAGGTGTGGTGGCCGCGGAAGTAGTCGCAGTCGCAGTGCCAGTGGCCTTCGCGGAAGTCCACGCTGTGTCCGCCGTTCTTGCCGTCGAATTCGACTTCGAGGCTGCGGAAGTGAATGCGCTCGGGCTCCGTGGCGTACTCCTTCGCCTTCTGGATCTTGTTGATCATCCCGGAATCGAGCATCTCACCCTCCCCTAAGGTGTGGAAATGAAAAACGCCCGCGCGGCCATACACGGCTACGGGGGCGTTCCTGATGGAGCGTCGCCAGGGCGGAATCGCTGCTGAAGCTGGGGATTTTCGTAACCCACCTCCTCTCCCTCGCCGGCCATCGCACGGCCATGCGTCGCGAACCGCGGGCGTGCGGAGGACCCTCCTCCGTGCACGCCGTGTGCTTCGAACTCCACCGCGCAACCTAAACGGTGGTCCGCGCCTCCGCAACTGTCCGTACGTCCGTCCGGGGCGCGTTCGTGGCGTTCGCAAGATCCGTTCTACACAATCGCTTCTGGCGCGACGTCTGGAAATTTGCTGCCGGTGGCGGATTCGTGGCGCAAGCACACGGCCCGCCTCCGTTTATTTCCTCTTCATCTCCTTGCAGGAACGTGTCTTGCGGCTCCGCCGGACTCCAGTTTGGGGACCATGAACCAACGACGGAGGGAGCATGGGCGACCTGAAGACGACCACGCAGAAGCCGGGCGGCGCCACCACCGGGATGACGCCGCAGGGCACCGAGGGCGAGCACAACCACGGCGAGGAGTTCGGCGCGTCGGAAGCCGCCACGCGCGGCACCGACCGCGACCTGGACCGCAGCGGCACCTCCATCAACCCGGGCCACGGCCACCCGCGCGAGGAGCGCGGCGCGACCCAGGACTGACCGTCTCCGCGGACTCCGCTGCCTCCGCGTCGCCCGCACTTCTTGGGTCACGCGGAGCCAGCGGGGTCAACGGAGGACCTCGTTTCGTGCTCTGCGAAAATCTTCATCTCTTGGCGAAGAAAACCCGAACCCAAGCACCTCTCCGGTGTACCATCTCCCGTGCAGTTCCACGTCATTTTTGCACGCGGGAGAACGCGAATGCATGGGCTGAAGATCGACGTCGAGGGGGCGGGCGGGGTGGAGCCGAAGCGGCTGGAGCGCGGGGTGACGCTGTCGGCCGTGCGCACGGGCCGCGGGCGCTACCGCGTGACCGGCGGGGCCGAGGAGCACTGGGTGGACCTGCTCACGCCCAACCAGCCGCGCTGCGACTGCGGCGACCACCTGTGGCGCGAGCGGGTGTGCAAGCACATCCTGGCCGCGCTGCTGCGCGAGGGCGACCCCGAGATCATCTCCGCGGTCGGCGACCTTGTGCGCGACCTGCGCGAGCAGGCCACGCCCCCGCGCCCGCGCCGCCGCCGCAAGGCCGAGGAGGAGCCGGCGGCGGGATAGACGTGTCCCGGCTCCGGCGGAGCTTCCAGGAGGGGGAGAGAAGCCGACGAAATGTCTCGGGTCATCATCTTCCCGACGCTTAACAACAGCCAGGCCGCGAGTGTCGGATCTGCGGGGCTGAACGTGGGGGCCGGAGAGGTCCGGCACTTGCTGCACTCGCGCTGCTCCCGAACATCTGTCCGACGGAAGTCCACGAGGGGACGCATGCGGCGCTTCGCTCTTCCCGTTGTTCTCTTTTTCCTCCTGTCCGCCGTGCGGCTGGCGGCGCAGGTGGGGTCCACCACCGACGTCATCCGCGGGCGGGTGACCGACGAGCGCGGCGAGCCCGTGGCCGGCGCCAGCGTGCAGGCCACCTCGGCCGAGACCGGCACCAGCCGCACGGCGACCACCGGCGCGGACGGCCGCTACACCATCGTCTTTCCCGACGGCGGCGGGCGCTACCAGATCCGCGTGGCCCGGCTGGGGCAGGCGCCGCGCACCGCGACGGTGGCCCGCGTGGCCGACGAAGACGTGCTGACGGCGAACGTGCAGCTGGGGACGGCGGCGGTGCAGCTGCAGGGGGTGACCGCGCGCGCGCAGCGCCCCGCCCCCGGCCGTGGCGAGACGGGAAGCACCGGGCGCTCCGTCAGCTCCGAGCTGGCGCAGCGGCTGCCGCTGGAGAACCAGACCGACCCGGCCGCCATCGCCACCCTCACCCCCGGCGTGGTCGCGACGGAAGGCGCGGACTCGCTGAGCGGGCGCGGCGGCTTCTCGGTCGCCGGCCAGCGCGCGTCGCAGAACCAGGTGACGCTGGACGGCGCCTCGTTCGCCAGCGCGCTCTCGGGCGGGCAGCTGGGCGGCGGATCGCCGCTGGGGCTGCCGCAGGAGGGGGTGCGGTCGACGCAGGTGATCACCAACACCTACGACGTGGCGCGCGGGCAGTTCTCGGGCGGGCAGGTGGCCAGCACCACGCGCGGGGGGACCAACCGCGTGCAGGGCTCGCTGCAGTCGCAGTTCCGCGGCGACGCGCTGCAGGGCGGCACCGGGCGCACGCCGTGGAACAACGGCTTTGCCCAGTTCCGCGGCAGCGGCGGGCTGGGCGGGCCCATCGTGAAGGACAAGGTGTTCTACAACCTGAGCTTCGCCGCGCAGCGCCGCTCCGACGACCTGTACGCGCTGGAGCCGCGCAACGCCGAGGGGCTGGGCCAGGTGGGGCTGAGCCCGGCGGCGGTCACCGAGTTCATCTCCGGCCTTTCCGGCGTCTACGGCTTCAACCCCGCGGGGCTGGCGGGGCAGTACAACCGCACCGGCGACGCGCTGAGCCTGCTGGGGCGCTTCGACTGGGTGGTGACGCAGGAGCACACCTTCACGCTGCGCGGCTACGGCACCTTCTCGCAGCAGAACCACACGCGCATCGGCACGCTGGAAACGCAGCAGAGCGGCGGCTCGTCGGACTCGCGTGGCGGCGCGGTGCTGGCCAGCGTGACCTCGCGCTTCCGGCAGACGTGGATCAACGACCTGCGCGCCTCGTACACGCTGGACTCGCGCGACGGCAACCCCACCCTCGACGTTCCCCAGGGGATCGTGCGGGTCGACGCGGATCCGGCCGCGGTCACGGCGGGGGCGCGCGCCGTCTCCAACCTGGTCTTCGGCGGCGACCCGTCGCTCTTCTCGTCGTCCGACGAGCGGACGCTGGAGGTGGCCGACGAGCTGTCGCTGCTGGTGGGCGACCGGCACCGGGTGAAGCTGGGGGTGCTGGCCAACCACTCCGGCTTCTCGCAGCAGAACTCCAGCAACCGGCTGGGCTCCTTCATCTTCAACTCGCTGGCCGACTTCCAGGCGCGCACCCCGGCGGCGTTCACGCGCACCCTTTCCACCGGCGCCATCGACGGCGGGGGATGGAACGCGGGGGCGTACCTGGGCGACGCCTTCCGCCCGACGGAGGGGCTGCAGTTCACCTACGGCCTCCGCGTGGAAGGATCGCGCTTCGACCGGGCGCCGGAGGCCAATCCCGCCGTCACCAGCGCCTTCGGGGTGCGGACGGACTACGCGCCCAGCGAGATCCACCTGAGCCCGCGCGCCGGCTTCAGCTGGCGGATGAGCGAGACGGGGGCGCCGCTGCGGCTGCTGCGCGGCGGCTTCGGCGAGTTCCGCGGGCGCACGCCGTACGAGCTGTACAGCGCCACCCTGGCGGGAACGGGAACGGGCGGGGAGATCGAGGTCTCGTGCGTGGGCGCCAACGTTCCCACGCCCGACTGGAACGCGTACCGCGCGGACCCCAACACCATCCCCACGACCTGCACCGACGGGACGCTGGGCGGCGGGGCGACGCCCCAGCAGCCGAACGTGACGGTGTTCCAGCGCGGCTTCCAGGCGCCGCGGTCGTGGCGCGGGTCGCTGGGCTTCCAGGCGCAGGTGCTCACGCGCGTCACCGCCAGCATCGACGGCACCTTCGCGCGCGGGGTGGCGCAGTACGGCGTGCGCGACCTGAACCTGCGCGACACGCCGGCCTTCACCCTGGCCGGCGAGGGGAACCGCCCCGTCTTCGCCCCCGCGGAGGCCATCGTCCCCGCGACCGGCCAGACGTCGCTGTACGCCTCGCGGCGCGATCCGTCGTTCGCCCGCGTGTACGAGCTGAGCTCGGACCTGGCCTCGCAGACGGAGCAGCTGACGATGAGCGTGAACGGGCTGCTGCCGCGGCTCGTCTCCGCGCAGGCCAGCTACACGCTCACGCGCTCGCGCGACCAGACCTCGTTCGGTTTCGGCGGGCCGTCGCTGGGCTTCCAGTTCACGCCCACGCGCGGGAACCCCAACGAGCACGAGTGGGCGCCTAGCGACCAGGACCGCCGCCACTCGTTCACCCTGGTGCTGGGGAAGACCTTCGGGCGCTCGCTGGAGACCAGCCTGATCGGGCGCGCCAGCTCCGGATCGCCCTACACGCCCATGGTGGGCGGCGACGTGAACGGCGACGGCGCGCGCAACGACGCGGCGTTCGTCTTCGACCCCTCCGCCGTCTCCGACACCGCGGTCGCCGCCGGGCTGTCGCGGGTGCTGGCGGGGCCCGGCCGCATCTCCAGCTGCCTGCGCGCGCAGACGGGGCGCATCGCCGGGCGCAACAGCTGCCGCGGGCCGTGGACCGAGTCGCTGGACTTCCGCGCCGCGTACACGCCGCAGAACGCGCGGCTGCAGCGCCGGGTGACCGTGAGCCTGGACGCCTTCAACCTTCCCGCCGGGCTGGACCTGCTCTTCCACGGCGGCGACGGCCTGCACGGCTGGGGACAGGGCGGGCGGCCGGACAACGTCCTGCTCTACCCCACGGGGTTCGACCCGGCGACGCGACAGTACCGCTACCGCGTGAACGAGGGATTCGGGCAGACGCGCGTCTTCCGCACCTCGGCGGGCTCGCCCTTCGGTGTGCAGCTGACGGCGCGGATCGGCCTGGGACGGGTGCAGACGGGGGCGGGCGGCGGGCTGCTGGGGATCGCGTTCGGAGGCGGCGGAGCGGGCGGCCCCGGAGGCCCGGGCGGCGACCGGGGCGATCGCGGCGGCTTCCGCGGTGGCGCGGGCGGCGACCGCGGGCAGGGCGGCGCGCCCGATCCGTCGGCCTTCGTGGACCGGCTGATCCCGCAGCCGATCGACGCGCTGCTCCTGCTGAAGGACACGCTGCGGCTGACGGACGAGCAGGTGGCGCAGCTGCGGGTGGTGAACGACACGCTGAAGGCCCGGAACGCCCCGATCCGCGCCGAGGTGGGACAGGCGCTGGCGGGCGCCTTCCAGCAGGCGCAGCAGGGCGGCGCCGCGGCCGACCCGCAGGCCATCTTCCGCCGCATCGGCCCGCGGCTGAACGAGGGGCGGCAGAACGTGCAGAAGGCGCTGGACCAGGCGGAGCACATCCTGACGCCCGAGCAGTGGCGCCGGGTGCCGGCGGCGCTGCGGAACTCGGTGCGGCAGCAGCTGGGCGCACCCCGGTGACGCCGGCGGGGTATCAGTCGTCCCGGTCCCGGCGCTCCGGCCCGGGACGGCCGCCTGGCGCCCGCACCGCATGACCGAATCCGACGCCCTTCTCATCGAGCGGGTCCGCCGTGGAGACGGCGGCGCCTTCGACGCGCTGATGCGCCGCCACATGCGGGCGGCGTACGCGGTGGCGCTGGCGCACACCGGCGAGCGCGCCGACGCCGAGGACGTGTGCCAGGACGCCTTCGTGACCGCGCTGGAGCGGCTGGACGAGGTCCGCCGTCCCGAGGCGTTCGTGGGGTGGCTGCTGCAGATCGTGCGCAACCGCGCCCACAACCTGCGCCGCCGCGAGCGCGTGCGCCGCGCGCTGCCGCTGGACGCGGCCGTGGAGGCGCCGTCGCGCGCCCGCGGCCCCGGGAGCGACGCCGAGGACGCGGAGCTGCGCGAGCGCCTGGCCGACGCGCTCACGCACCTGACACCCACGCAGCGCGAGGTGGTGCTGCTGTACGACGTGCAGGGGTGGACGCACCGCGAGATCGCCGACGCGGTGGGCACCAGCGAGGGCGCCGCGCGCGTTCACCTGCACCATGCCCGGCGGGCGCTGCGCGCGCTGCTCGGGCCGACATACCGCGAGGAACCGTCATGATCCACGACTTCCGAGACCTGAACGGGCTGGACCCGCGGCGCGACCCGGAGCGCTGGGAGGCGCTGCTGCGCCGCACCCGCGACGCCGCCGCGCCGGAGCTGGCGCGGCGCCGCTTCGCCGCGGGGCCGGCGGCGCCGCTGGCCCGCTGGGTGCGCCCGGCGCTGGCCGCCGCGGCCGCGCTGGTGATTGCCGCGGCGGGGCTGCTGGCGTACGCCGGCGAGCGCCCGGCGCCGCCTTCCGCGCTGGCCGCCGAGCCCGGCGTGGGCGAGGCCATGGGCGTGCCCGTGGCGCTGGCCGGCTGGGTGGAGGGGGGCGACGGGGCGCGCGGGCCGGACCAGGTGCTGGTGCCCGACCCGGAGGGCCGGTGAGCCCCCTTTCTCCCCGGCGGGTTTGGGTGATGGCCTCGCTGGCGCTGGTGCTGACCTTCGTGGCCGGCGCGCTGGCCGGCGCGGCGTGGGAGCGCGTGCGCGCCCGCGAGCGCCACGATGCCGAGCGGGAGGCGCGCACGCAGGGCGAGGTGCTGCAGCACCGCTACGGCCTTTCCGACGAGCAGACGCGGCGCGTGGACGCCATCCTGCAGCGGCGGCGCCCGCGGGTGGACTCGCTGATGTCCGCCGTGCGGCCGCAGCTGCGCGCCGCGTCCGACAGCACCAGCCGCGAGATCCGCGAGGTGATGACGCCCTCGCAGCGCAGGCAGTACGACGAAGACCGCGAGCGGCGGCGCCGCAACCTGGACCGCTGGACCGGCCCGCCGCGCCAGGGCTCGGCCCCGGCTGCAGCACCCGCTCCGGCATCTCCGTGATGGCGATCGGGTAAGACGATGGGATGACGGCGGATGGGCTGCGGCTCGTCCGCCGTCTCCGTCTTCATCTCCACCTCATTAACCGCCGGGAGATGGGGCGTGTCTGTTGATCTGACGCCGCCGATGGTGACGCGGCGGGCGGCACCTCTTCCCCGATGGAGATCCAATCCGATGAGCCGAATCTTCACCCGCGTGCTTCCCGCGGCGGCGCTGGCGCTGCTGGCGGCGGTATCGTCCGGCAACGCGCAGGGCGGGCCCGGCGGCGGCCGCGGCATGATGCGCAACCCCGTGCAGGTGCTGGTGGACAGCGCGCAGTCGCTGGGCCTCTCGGCCGACCAGGTGTCGCGGGTCACCGCCATCGCGCAGGAGTTGCAGACGCGGAACGCGGCGCCCCTCGATTCGCTGCAGGCGCACCGCGGCGAGATGGGCGGGATGATGATGGGCGGCGAGATGACCCCCGAGCAGCGCGCGGCGATGGAGCGGCTGCGCCCGCTGATGCAGCAGGTGCGCGACAACAACCGCCAGGCGATGGAGCGCGCGATGGCCGTCCTCACCGCCGACCAGCAGGAGCACGCCCGCGCCATGATGCCGCAGCGCCGCGGCCCCGGCGGCCCCGGAGGCCCGCCGCAGCCGTAAGACATCGGAAGCGGCGACGCGAAGGTGAAGAGCGAGGCCCGGCATCACTCCCACGATGCCGGGCCTCGCGTCGTTGATTCTGCGGAGAGGCCGAGATACGTCCTCAACCCTCCAGCCGTCGACTCCGATCTACCCTGGCTACCGGTGCTCCGTCACGCCGACCTGGCGGCACCACTCCAGCACGGGGCAGGTGGAGCACTTCGGCGCGCGGCCGGTGCAGACGTGCTTGCCGAAGGGCACCAGCAGCTCGTTGATCTCCACGTGGTACTTGGTGGGAAGCACCTCCTGCAGCGCCGCCATCGTCGCCTCGGGATTGGGGGCGGCGACGTAGCCCCAGCGGTTGGTGACGCGGTGCACGTGGATGTCCACGCCGATCCTGGGCTGTCCGCAGGCGATGCCGAGGACGAGGTTGCCGCACTTGGGCCCGACCCCCGAGAAGCCGAGGATCGTCGCCTCGTCGCACGGCACCTGGCCGCCGTGCTCCGCGACGCACACCTGCGCGATCGCGTGGATCTGCCGCGCCTTGGCCTCGTGGAAGGCGCAGGTGCCGATCAGCTCGTCCACCTCGCCCACCGTCAGCGCGGCGACCTGCTTCGGCGTGCGCGCGCGGGCGAAGAGGCGCCGGGCCGTCGGCAGCGTCACCTCGTCGCGCGTGCGGATGGAGATGAGGCACGCGGCCAGCTGCTCGAACGCGCTGCCGAACCCCTCGTCGCGCAGCTCGAACAGCGCCGCGCGGGGATACGGCTTCACGGCCGCGCGGATGCGCCGGATGACCGCGTTGATGTCGAAGGGGAGTCTGGGCATCGGACAGATCGAAAGGAAACAGAAAGTCCCAAGTCCTGAGTGCTAAGTCCCAAGTGAACGGATCGCAAGCTCTCGATCATCACTCAGGACTTGGCACTCAGGACCTGGGACTTCTTTTCATCCCTCTAGTCCGGCCGCGTTCCCCCCACCGCCGGATCGCCCTTCCCCTCGCCGCCGCGCTCCTTGATGACGCCCATCGAGGTATCGGGGCGCTGGTCGCTGGGGGTGTTGGTCAGGTGCTGCCGCGACTCCGGCACGCCGGCCACCTTCTGCCCGCCGCCGCCCGGCCGCTTCGACGGCTCGTCGTCCATCCCCGGCGCGCTGAAGGCCGGGCCGCCGTCGGGCGCGTCCTCGAACCCGGCCTCGGCGAACGCCTGCTCGCCCAGCGGGTCGTCCTCCGCGATCTCGTCGCGGTCGAAATCCGGGTCCTGGTTCCGCCTGGTCATCGTCCCTCCCATCGTCTGGTTCCGGTCGCCCCCGGCCGCGGCGGCGTATCTCCATCACTCCGCCGAAGCCGTTGCGGCCGCGCACCTTGCGCCGTGCGCGGGAGCGAACCCCGCTCGCAAGGAACGTGCGCCGGGCGGAGGAACGGTCGTTGCACTCGCGGAGGGGAGGACGAGAAGCTCCCGGGAGAAGCCGACGATGTGGGTGACGATGCTGGTTCTGGTGGTGGGGATGGTGATGGGGATTCCGTGGCTGGTGACGCACTACGTGCACCGGCTGCCCTACGCGCCGGAGTGCCCGCACTGCCGCGCGGTCACCGGCCAGCCCCCCGCAAACGGGCTGGTCGACCGCGTCTGCGCGGTGCTGGCCGCCACGCCGGTGCGCACCTGCGCGCGCTGCGGCTGGGCGGGGCGCATGCGGTGGCGGCTGGCGCAGGAGAGGGTGCATCGCCGGAGCCGGCAGCAGGGATAGAAAAAAGAAGTGCCAAGTGCCTAGTGCCTGGTGCAGGTGATCGGTCGCGCGTGAACCGATGATCACCCGCCTGTGATTCGGAATCAGCACTTGGCACTTGGAACTAGGCACTTGGCACTTCTTTTTCCCACCTTGCCACCCTCCCCCGGAGCAGTCCACAAAATTACACGCAGGTGACGCTCCGCCAGTCTTCCGGGGCCGGTTGCGGCCCGTCTGCCGCCGGTCTAAGTTGCCCTCACGCTCCCCGGGCCAACCCGAGCCACACCCCATCAAGCAAGCCCTGTTGATGACGAGGAACACCGCCGACGCCGGCGCCGCGCAGGCATTCGTGGAACAGCGCCGTGCGCGCCTGTTCGCGATCCTGGGCCGCACCCCGGAAACCGTGGCCGGTGATGCCGAACCGCTTCCGGCGGAGCGGCTGTCGTACCTGCGCCACGAGGCCGAGGAGCTGTACTGGAACGAGCTGGTGTGGGAAGAGCTCACCGACGAGGAGGCCATCACCGGCGGCCACCTCACCGAGATGGTGTTCCCCGCGTTCCTGGCCTTTGTCGACGGGCTGCTGGTGGACCGCGTGGCCCCCGACTCGCGCATCCCCGCCTCGCCGCACCCCGACGCGGTGGAGGAGATCCTGCTCTTCCTGGCCGAGCGCTACGCCGAGGCCAGCGCCGACCTGGAAAACGGCTGCGACTCGCAGAAGGTGGTGTGGGCGCGGCTGATGGCGCGGCACCTGATCGACCTTTCCCTCTGCCGGCTGTACCGCCTGGACCCGGCCGAGCAGGAGCTGCTGGAAAACGACTGACGCGTTTCGGCGCCGGGGCGGACGCTCCGGCGCTTTCTTCTGCCCATCCCCCGTCACTCCGTGCCGATCCCCCTTCTCCGCCGCGGCGGGTCGCGCCCCGGGCACCGCTACCTGGCCGGCGCGCCGCTCCTGATCGCGCACCGCGGCGGCTCCGCCCTGGCGCCCGAGAACACGCTGGCCGCCTTCCGCCGCGCCCTCGACTGGTGGCGCGCGGATCTGCTGGAGATCGACGTGCAGCCCACCCGCGACGGCGACGCGGTGGTCATCCACGACCCCACCGTCGACCGCACCACCGACGGCACCGGCCACGTCTCATCCCACACCGTGGCCGAGCTGAAGCAGCTGGACGCGGGCTTCCGCTTCACCCCCGACGGCGGGAAAACGTTCCCTTGGCGCGGCAGGGACGTCCGCCTCTCCACCCTCCGCGAAGTCCTCGAAGCGCTCCCGCACGCGCGCGTGAACGTGGAGATCAAGGACGCGCGCGCGCAGCAGGCCGTGTGGGACACCGTCCACGAGCTGCACGCCGTCCACCGCGTCCTGATCGCCGCGGGCGACCGGAACAACCGCGCGCGCTTCCGCGACTACGCGGGGCCGCAGAGCGCGGGGGCGCAGGAGATGTACGCCTTCTACGGCCTGCACCTCGCCCGCGCCACGCGGCTCTGGACGCCCACGGTCGACGCCTTCCAGATGCCCGAGGAGCGCGGCGGGCGGCAGGTGCTGACGCCGCGGATGCTGGCCGACCTCCAGCAGCGCAACGTGGCGGTGCACGTGTGGACGATCGACGAGCCGCGCGACATGCGGCGGCTGCTGGAGTGGGGGGTGGACGGCGTCATCACCGACCGCCCCGACCGCCTCGCCCGGCTGCTGCACGAGATGCGCGGCCGCCCGCTCCCCCCCGGCCCGCCGCCGGGCGAGATGGAGCCGTGGCTGGAACGCTTGTTGCGCGCCGGTTGAGCCCTGCCGGCGCGCCTTCTTTTCGGGAGATGGGGAGCGCCGGACCTGACCGGGATCCAACGCGTTCTTTCTGGGGGGATGGGACGATGGCCCGCTACGACGATGGGTTTGGCGGTGGCTACCGCGGCGGCGACGTGATGCCCGGCGGCGCCAACTTCGACCGCGGCCAGGCGGCGCGCGAGGCGTACACTCCGGGCGGCTTTGGGCCGGAGTGGCAGCGCCGCGCGCGCACCGGCTACGACGGCGACTTCCGCCCGCGGCCGGGGATGGGCGGCGGCGGGCGCGGCGCCGACCCCGGCGGCGTGGGCGCGCCCTGGGGCGAGGAGGCGATGAACGGCCCGGCGCGCTACGGCCTGGGCCCGTACCACCGCCGCCTGGAGCAGCGCCGCCGCCCCGACGACGAGCTTCGCACCGACGTGGAGGAAGCGCTCTTCTACGACACCTGGGTAGACGCCGAGGCCATCACGGTGGAGGTGCGCGACGGCGTGGTGACGCTCCGCGGCGAGCTTCCCGACCACGACGAGGTGCGCTACGCCACCGACGACGCGTGGGACGTGGACGGCGTGCGCGGCGTCCGCAGCGAGCTGCGGGTGAACTCCGCCCGCCGCAAGCCGCTCGACGGCGTGAACCGCAGCGGCAGCGGAAACGGCGGCCGCGGACGCGAAGGCCGGCAGGAGCGCGCCAGCCAGAGCCGCGGCGAGGGCGAGCTCGGCAACGGCTGAACCGCGTTTTTCGGTAGATGGCATCCGCCGCGCGTCCGGGTCCCCCCGGGCACGCGGCGGATTGTGTCGGCGATCCGGCATCTGTGGTGGGAGACGGCATCCTGCCCGCCATGTAGGCCCCCTCCCCCGGCCCCTCCGCCCGCTCCGCGGGGAGGGGAGAACTCATCGCGAGGGAGCCTGCGGAGCGTGCCGCGATGCTGGGGATGGCCTCGCATCACGCGGCCATCCGACGAGCGCACGATCGTCTGCGCGCCGCGTTCGAAGTTACCCCCCTCCCGTTATCGGGGCCCGTTATCGGGAGGGGGTACGCGGCCCCAGCCGCGGGGGGAGGGCTCCGGGACGGCTCCGCGGGTACGCTCCCCATCTTCCGAATCCCTCCGAATCACCGCCTCCCATCTCTCCACAAACGCCTGTATCGACTGCACTTCCGGCGAATCATCGACCGGCAGGTGGCTCGCTTCTTGCCCGCCGCGAGGGTACGGTGCCGGTGTTTCCGCGGCACCGCGAGCACCGACACGCACCGTCCGCCAGCCCGCATGGGCAGGGGGGAGCACCTTGGCCGACGATACGAAGGGCACCATCCTGGTCGTGGACGACAATCCCGACAACGTGGAGATCCTGCGCGCCTACCTGGAGAGCCGCGGCTACACCGTGGCCATCGCCGCGGACGGGCGCACCGCCCTGGCGCGCATGGAGCAGGTGCGGCCGGAGCTGGTGCTGCTGGACGTGATGATGCCCGGGATGGATGGCTGGCAGGTGTGCCGCACCATCAAGAACCATCCCGACCTGGGGGCCGTCACCCGCGTGGTGATGGTGACCGCCAAGGGCGCCTTCGAGGACAAGTTCGAGGGGCTGCGCTCGGGCGCCGACGACTACGTGGTGAAGCCCGTGGACTTCAAGGACCTGCTGGAGAAGGTGGAGCGGAACCTGGCCGCCCGGGGCAGCGCCGCGTGAGGATCGTCGGATACGTGGGCGACCCCGCGCTGCAGGATTCCCTCGCCGCGGCGGCCGCGAAGCTGGGGGCGGAGCTGACGACGGTGAACGCGGGCGAGTGGCCGGCGGCCGACAACGCCGACCAGCTGATCCCCGTGCTGCGCACGCACCCCGATTCGGTGGTGTTCGAGATGCGCACGCAGCTCGTGAACACCGTCCGCGACGAGACCCGCGCGCGCGGCATCCCCCTCGTCGCCGTCTGCCGCGGCGACGAAGACGTGCGCCGCGCCGTGCGCTGCGGGGTGGAGGAGTGGCTGCTCCTGCCCGCCACCGCCGACGAGATCCACGCGCGGCTGTGGGCGCTGGGCTTCCGCCCGCGCGCCATGGGCGACGCCCCCGCCGGCGAGCTGGCCGACCATCTCCGCTACGAAGAATTGCTGTACGACCGCTACACCGGCTTTCCCACGCTGCCGGTGATGCTGGAGCGCGGCCGCGAGCTGCTGGAGCGGCGCGGGCGGATGACCGTGCTGTACATCGAGTTCGTGCGCTACAGCAAGCTCGAGGAGATCTACGGCTGGGAGAAGCTGGACGAGGTGCTGCAGACCACCGCCCAGGCGGTGCGCGACTTCTACAGCGCGCAGGGCGGGGAAGAGAACCTGCTCATGGTCAGCCACACCGGCGACGACGACTTCATCTTCTTCACCGACCTTCCCGAAGGCGTGGAGCAGGCCGAGCGGCGCATCAACGAGATCGCGCACGACCTGGAGGAGCACATCCGCACGCGCATCGAGGCGCTGCACGGCGAGGACGTGGCCGGGCTCTTCGAGATCTACATCGGCTCCACCACGCTGTTCCGCAACCCCAAGATCCGTCCCGAGCGCATCATCTACCGCGGCATCCGCGAGGCGGCGGCGGCGGCGCGGGGGGTGGAGAGCCGCGAGCGCAGCCGGAAGGTGGCGGACCTGAAGGAAACCATCCGGCAGGGCGCGGTCTACATCGTCTACCACCCCATCGTGGTGACGGAGACCAAGGAGATCTACGGATACGAGGCGCTGGCGCGCGGCACGCACCGCGGCCTGCGCTCGCCCGAGGTGCTGTTCGGCGTGGCGGAAGAAGCCAACCTCATCTGGGAGCTGTCGCGCCTCTGCCGGAAGAAGGCGATCGAGGGGATCGACACGGCGCTCAGGGACGGGCAGTTCCTGTTCATCAACATCGACCCGCACGACTTCCGCGACCCCACCTTCCGCTACCTGGACGACGAGGACCTGAACGTTCCGCACCCCGACCGCATCGTGCTGGAGATCACCGAGCGGACGGCGATCACGGACTATCCCACCTTCCAGGGCTACCTGAAGGAGTTCCGCGACCGGGGCTTCCGCTTCGCGGTGGACGACGCGGGGAGCGGGTACGCGGGGCTGGGAAGCATCGCCAACCTGTCGCCGGACTTCATCAAGCTCGACATCTCGCTGATCAGCGGGATCGACACGAACTTCATGAAGCAGAACCTGGTGGAGACGATGGTGCAGTTCGCCAACGACCACGGGATCAAGGTGATCGCGGAAGGGGTGGAGCGCGAGGAGGAGTACCAGACGGTGAAGCAGATCGGCGTGCACCTCACGCAGGGATTCCTCTTCCACGACGCCCAGTCCCGCACGCCGCCAATCGGGCTGACGGGGGTGGGGGCGTAGGGGAAGTGCGGAAGTGCGGAAGTGCGGAAGTGCGTTGGGTCAGGCGTGCCGCGCGACGTTGCTGCTGAGCGGATGGTGGTGCGCGCCGCGGGCCCTCTCCCCGCGCCTTGGAGCGCTCGCCCTCTCCCGTACCGGGCGAGGGGGGCTGCCAATCCTCCGGCGAGTCCTGCAACCTCTGGTCGCGCTGATGCATCCGCGTGCCGGTTAGGTGTGGCAGCTACCTCTCCCGGTACGGGAGAGGTGGACGGCCTAAGCCGGCCGGAGAGGGCGCGAGGCCGCGGCCACGCATTGAAGCGGTTCCCCACATCTGACGTTCACGCACTCACGCACTTCCGCACTTCCGCACTTCCGCACTTCCGCACTCCCGCACTCCCGCACTCACGCACTTCCGCACTTCCGCACTCTCGTACTCTCGTACTCTCGTACTTCACTGGCACGGCCCTCGCGCGTGTACCATCCGTCCGGAGCGTGCCCACCCCCCGCGAACGCCGTCGCCCATGATGGGGCAGTCCCCGCAACCGCAATCTCCCGTGCAGGATGCACCCGTCGCAGAGGCGCACGCCTCGCCCGTGGTGGGGCTGGCGCGGCTGCTGGAGTCGCGCCGCGGCGAGCGCCACGTCGTGGCCATCCAGGACTTTCCCGACCCCGACGCCATCTCGTCGGCCATGGCCTACCGCGAGCTGGCGGAGGTGTTCGGCATCTCCGCCGACATCGTGTACGACGGGCAGATCAGCCATCCCGAGAACCTGGCGCTGGTCAACCTCCTCGAGATCCACCTGGTGCGCTTCGACGCCGAGGTGGACCTGGAACGCTACGCCGCGGCCGTGTTCGTCGACAACCAGGGGACGACCACGCACCTCACCGAGCGGCTGAAGACGGCGGGGGTGCCCACGCTGGCCGTCATCGACCACCACGATCCGCAGGACTACCTCGACCCCATCTTCAGCGACGTGCGGCCGCTGGGCGCGGCGGCCACCATCCTCTCGGAGTACCTGCAGAGCGGGGTGATCCTGAAGCTGGAGCCCACCGACGAGTCGCACGTGCGGCTGGCCACGGCGCTGATGCACGGGCTGCACAGCGAGACCGACGGCTTCGTGCGCGCGCGGCCGCCCGAGTACCAAGCCGCGGCGTACCTCAGCCGCTTCATGGACAGCGACCTGCTGGAGAAGGTGCTGTGCGTGCAGAAGTCGCACGCCACGCTGCGGGTGATCGAGAAGGCGCTGGGCGGGCGCACGGTGCGCAACGGCTTCTCCATCGCCGGGGTGGGCTCGGTGCGCATGAGCGACCGCGACGCCATCCCCCAGGCCGCCGACTTCCTGCTGACCGAGGAGAACGTGCACACCGCCATCGTCTATGGTCTGCTGGCCGGCGACGACGGCCGCGAGGCCATCTCCGGCAGCCTGCGCACCAACAAGAGCACGCTCCGGGTAGACCGCTTCCTGAAGGACGCGCTGGGCGAGGACCTGCGGGGGCGGCCGTACGGCGGGGGGCGCAGCCGCGCGGGCGGGTTCGAGATCGACTGCGGGTTCCTGACGGGAGACGAGGACGACGACGAGCAGCAGCGGCTGAAGTGGCAGCTCTATGACCGCCGCATCCGCCGCAAGCTCTTCCGCGCCGCGGGGGTGGAGGACCTGGACTACGTCCTCGAGCGCGCCAGCGATGCGGAGGAGGAGGACCGGTGAGGGACAGGGGACAGGGGAGTCTCGCGCCGACGGATCGGCCGGGCGGCCCCCGGCACGAAAGGCGGCTGAAGCCGCAGCAACAAAAACGGAAAGCCTCGCAAACCGCGCGAGGCTTCAACTGCTTCAACTGCCCTTCATGAGCGCGAATGGCCGCGCTGTTTCGCACTCCCGCACTCCCACACTTCGTCTATGAAATCACCTGCGTCACCCACTCGCAGGTCTTCCCTCCGCGCGCCTCGCAGCGGTCGTGGCGGCTGGAGTGCTTGCGGCCGGTGTACTGCGTGACCAGCTCCGAGAGCGCGCCGCCGTAGAAGGCGCACGCCGCGCCGCCGGGATCGGCCGTCCCGGTGATGGAGCCGGTGATGCTGAGCGCCACCGGCTTGATGGCCACGCTCATGTCGCCGTTGCCGGCCAGCTGGCGGAAGAGCCGGCGGGCGGCCTTGCGCGCCGAGCGCTGCTTGGCGCCCTGCGGCAGCCAGCGCACCATCCGCCGGAAGGTGCCTGAGCGCTCGCCCCAGGCGTGGCGCGCCACGCGCCGGCCCGCCTCCTCGAAGATCTCGTCGGCGTCGGGGCGGCGGATCACCAGGCGGATGAGGTCGGCCACCACGTCGGGGTGCTGCATCCGCTTCCGCTTCACCTCGTCCCTGAAGCGGTGGATCTGCGTGAACACCACGTCGCTCAGCCCCAGCCGCCGCGGCATGCTGACCGCGATGTTCTCCCCCTCCAGGTACTCCTCCGGGCGATCCATGTCGCGCATGGTTTCCAGGAGGATGAGCGGGAAGACGGGGGTGACGGTGGCGCCAGCCCCGGCGGCGGAGTTCGTCGGCATTGCGTGTGGTGAGATGCGCGATGGGTGCGGCGGAACAGAAGCGCGGAATTTCGTCGCGGCCCCCGCATCTGGCAAGTGCGTGGCAGTTCGGTGGATGTAAGCCCATCTGCCTCGTCCGCCCCGTCCGGGGCCTGCCTCTTGCACCCCCGCGGGGGCGAATTCGCACGCGACCTGAACCGCCGGGAGGATCCGTGGCCTCGAACCCCAACGAGAACCCCACCTGCGTCTTCTGCCGCATCATCGGCGGCGACGAGATGGTGAGCATCATCCACGAGGACGACGACATCATCGCCTTCCTCGACATCCAGCCGCTGCACCCCGGCCACGTGCTGCTGGTGCCCAAGGCGCACTACAAGAACCTGTTCTACGTTCCCGAGGAGCTGGCGGCGCGCACCTTCGCGGTCGCCCGCCGCATCCTTCCCGGGCTGCGGAAGGCCACCGGGTGCCGCGCGGTGAACCTGTTCAGCGCCAACGGCGCCGACGGCGGCCAGGACGTGTTCCACTTCCACGTGCACCTCATCCCGGTTCCCGAGGGCGCGCCATTCCCGCTGCAGCTTCCCGATCCCGGCGCCGAGGTGCCCAGCCGCTCGCAGCTGGACGTGATGGCCACGCACATCAACCGCTGCGTGCACGACGAGCTCACGTCGCCGGAATCCGAGGCCGAGGAGCAGGCGGCCGGTGCGGCGGCGTAGAAATCACGCAGAGCCGCGGAGACGCGGAG